>PLEQ01000230.1 GCA_003136475.1 Deltaproteobacteria bacterium | reverse complement strand
ACTCTTGGGTGACAGAAGCCAAGATGCAGGTTGCACAAGATGCCGAGGGAGCTATTTGTGACATGCCAGCGGGACCTTCGGAACTCATGGTGCTGGCGGATGACAGTGCTAATCCTGAATATGTCGCAGCCGATCTGCTCTCCCAGGCTGAGCACGGTACGGACTCGCAAGTGATTTTAGTCAGCACCTGTCCAACCCTCATCGCAGGCACCTTAGAAGTCTTGGCCAAACAACTTGCAACGCTACCACGGCAGACAATTGCCACCGAGGCTTTGGCAAAAAGCCTCCTAATTCAAGTTACGGACATGCAAGACGCCCTCGACATTGCCAATACCTATGCACCGGAACACCTCATTTTGCAGGTGAGAAACGCACGCAAGCTTGCGGACGCTGTCGAAAATGCCGCTTCGGTCTTCATCGGACCGTGGACTCCGGAATCGGTCGGAGATTACGCGAGCGGCACCAATCACGTACTCCCGACCTATGGCTTTGCACGCTCGCTCAGTGGACTCGGCACCGAAAGCTTTATGAAAGCGATCAGCTTTCAAGAACTCAGTTGGGCTGGTCTCAACGAGCTCGCCCCCACAGTTATGGAACTGGCACGGATGGAACAACTTGAAGCGCACAGCCATGCGGTTCGTATACGTTTGAACAAGGAATCCTCATGTTAGATTTTAGCAAACTGGCGCGACCGGAGATTCGCGACTTGACAGGCNNACAGCCTACAGCTCGGCGCGCAGCCTTACATTGAAGGGTAGTTTTTTTCTGGACGCCAATGAGTCTCCGATCTCACCCGATCCCTTACGCCCCCTGCATCGCTACCCAGAGCCGCAACCACGAAAATTGCAAGAACGCTTCGCCCACCTCTATGGAGTACCTGCGAACCAGCTCGTCATAGGTCGCGGTTCCGACGAAGCGATCGACCTTCTGATCCGCACTTTTTGCGAAAGCGGTCGTGATGCTATACTCACCTGTCCCCCAAGCTACGGGGTCTATACAGTTTGCGCCGCAATTCAAGGCGCTCGCAGTTTGACGGTACCCTTAAAGATTCAAGACAGTACGGTAGGCCTTGACGAAGACGGCCTTGCGGAAGCACTGCAATCCCATGCCAACGTCAAAATTCTCTTCGTGTGCTCACCCAACAATCCGACTGGCACCGCTTTCTCCATCGCTGCGCTCCTCCGCCTTTGCGAAATGACCAAAGATCGTTGTCTCCTCGTCCTCGATGAAGCTTATGTCGAGTTTTCCGAAAGCGGGAGCATGATCCCCTATCTCAATCAGTACCCCCAACTCGTCATCTTGCGCACTCTCTCCAAAGCCTGGGCTCTTGCCGGAGTCCGCTGCGGAGTCGCCATCGCTCACACCGAACTGATTGCGCTTTTACAAAAAGTGCGAGCACCCTATCCCTTATCGCTGCCGACTATTCAAAGCGCATTGGAATTTACCGACCCGCACTATGAGAAGCTCTTAGAAGAAAGAGTGGCCCTTCTCCTAGCTGAGCGCCAAAAGCTTGGGCAGGAACTCACAGAGCTCGTAAGCGTCGCGCAAATCTTCCCGTCTTCGAGCAACTTTCTACTCGTTCGATTTCACGCGGCGCAAANNGTCATCCGTGACCGCAGCAGCGACTGTGGTCTCCAAGATTGCTTGCGTATCAGTATCGGCAGCCCCGAAGAAAATCGCATCTTCATCCGCAAATTGCGCGAAATCTCTGCTCGCACTACTCAAAATGGAGCGCTCGCCTATGAGTTTTAAAAAATATNNCGTGCCTCGAAAAATTCAAAATGCTAGCAGGCGTAATCCCAGCACTGCTAGCGCTCAAAAATGCTGGCTATCGCTTCGTCATGGTTTCCAATCAAGACGGCCTTGGCTCGGAGCTTTA
Organism: Deltaproteobacteria bacterium; assembly: GCA_003136475.1. GTDB lineage: Bacteria > Bdellovibrionota_B > Oligoflexia > Oligoflexales > Bog-1112 > BOG-1112. Next base: position 10,324 of record PLEQ01000230.1, on the reverse strand, counting down.
TCCACACAGTACTTTTGAAAAGGTGCAGAAGCTCTTGCTCCAGATTCTCAATTCCCAAGGCATCGCTTTCGAAAGCATCCTAATTTGCCCGCACTTGCCCAAGGATGCGTGCGGGTGCCGCAAGCCCCAACTCGGGCTCGTCAAGGAATATCTAGCACGCAGTGATTGGGAACGTAGTCAGTCCTTCGTCATCGGAGATCGGCAAAGCGATCTCGATCTCGCTCAGAATATGGGTATTGAAGCCTTTCGGATCAGCACCGAAGAGAGCTGGACGGATCTTGCTGCAAAACTGCTGACACGGCCCCGCATCGGACATGTGCTGCGCAAAACTAAAGAGACGGATATTGCGGTTAGCGTCAATTTAGACGCGCCAGCCCCCATTCACATTACGACGGGTCTCGGATTTTTCGATCATATGCTTGAACAGCTGAGCTATCACGGAAACTACTCAGCGCAAATTAGCGTGAAGGGTGATTTGCATGTCGATGACCATCATACGATTGAGGACACGGCTATTGCTCTAGGGGCAGCGTTGCGTCAGGCCTTGGGTGAAAAAATCGGCATCGGACGGTACGGCTTCTATCTACCGATGGACGAGTCCTCAGCCCAGGTCGCATTGGATCTCTCCGGTCGCAGTGCTTTTCGTTTCGAAGGCACCTTTACCCGTGAGCAAATCAATGGGCTTGCTACTGAGATGTTTCCACACTTTTTCAAAAGCTTCGCGGATGCCTTGGGAGCGACGCTGCATATCAAAGTGGAAGGTTCTAATACCCATCATCAGCTTGAGGCTATTTTTAAGGCTGTCGCGAAGAGCCTTGCGATGGCCATCAAGCCGTCAGCCGCGACTGGTATTCCTTCGTCCAAGGGCATTCTATGATCTCGGTTCTCGATACTCAAATTGCCAATGCTGCTTCCGTTTTAAATGCCATAGAGCGTATCGGTCTGTCAGCTGAACTCACCAGCGAGCCTGATAAAATTCAAAAAAGCAGTCACATCATCTTTCCAGGAGTTGGAACGGCCAATGCCATGATGGATAGGGTGAGGGACGCTGAATTAGCCAACTGCCTCCGTGAGCTCACACAAGCGGTTTTGGGAATTTGCTTAGGGATGCAAATTCTCTACGAGTTTTCCGAAGAAGGCAACGTGCCTTGCTTGGGTCTCTTCCCGGGTACCGTGCGTCGGCTGAGCACGCAAAATTTAGCTATCCCTCATATGGGTTGGAACCGTGTGACCTTGACCGGTCCTTCGCTTTTGATGAAAGGACTAGCGGACGACAGCTACTTTTATTTTGTGCATTCCTTCCAAGCGCCGACGGNNCCTGAAACCAAGGCTTTTAGCGAGTATGGCACCAGGATTCCTGCTGTGATGGAAAGAGGGAATTGGTTTGGCACGCAATTTCATCCGGAGCGTTCGGGACCTATGGGGGAACAAGTTTTGCGAAATTTTCTAGCGTTATAAATTGCCAAGTAAAGAGGCTCTATGCAAATCTATCCAGCAATTGACCTTTGGCAAGGACAGTGTGTCCGTTTGCAACAAGGCGATTTTGAAAAAAGCACGATCTACTCTGAAGATCCGGTTCGTACAGCGCAATGGCTCGCAGAATCCGGTGCGCACGATCTTCATCTCGTCGACTTATCCGGGGCCAAAAACCCAGAAGAAAGACAGTTGGCAATTATTGAACGCATACTAGCGGGAAGCACACTCAAAGTCCAATGTGGAGGAGGCATCAGGCATGGCAGTGAAATTTCTGCCCTCTTAAAACTCGGTGTCAAACGCGTCGTCATCGGCAGCATAGCTGTAAACGAACCCGTGCGAACCCTTGCGCTCTTAGAAAGCTTCGATCCAAATTTTCTTACACTCGCTTTGGACGTCCGTGCGGGCACGGATGGAGAGTTCTATACAGCAAGTGCAGGATGGCAAGAAACATCATCCCATACACTTGTCGACAGCATTCGCCGCTATCAGGCTGTGGGGATCACACGCATACTCTGCACCGACATTGCTCGAGACGGCATGATGCAAGGACCCAATTGTCTTTTGTATAGAAAACTTGTTGAGGCTTTTCCAGACATAGAATTCCAAGCCTCAGGCGGTGTTCGCCACCTAGAGGATTTGCGCGACCTTGAGCAAACCGGTGTCCATTCCGCAATAGTCGGTCGTGCGCTCTACGAGGGGACGCTTAAGCTCGCGGAGGCCCTTACCCTATGTTAACCAAGCGCATCATTCCCTGCCTGGATGTGAGAGATGGCAAAGTTGTGAAGGGAACACGCTTTAAAAACCATGCGATCGTCGGTGAAATCCTTNNTGGGCATACGCTCCATCGCGGACGCCGAAGATATTCTAACAGCGGGTGCCGATAAAATTTCGATCAACTCTCCCGCTATTGCCAATCCCAAGCTGATCGATCAACTCGCTAAACGCTTTGGTCAGCAGTGTGTAGTTGTGGGAGTCGACTCTCAATGGCAAACGAACGACTATTATATTTATGCGTATACCGGACGTGAAGAAACTATAAAGGGAGTAGGAAAGAGAACCCTGGACTGGCTCTGTGAAATTGTGGAGCGGGGTGCCGGGGAAGTCGTTCTCAACTGTATGGACAGAGATGGCACAGGTTCGGGTTACGACATCCGGCAATTAAAACTCGCACGTGAGAAACTTTCCATCCCGCTTGTGGCTTCGGGTGGCGCTCGGACGCTGACAAGTTTTGTCGAAGTTTTTCAAGACGCTCACGTCGATGCTGCGCTTGCGGCACGTGTCTTTCACAATGGGGAACTCTCCATTCCCCAATTGAAACGTTCTTTATTCGAACATAAGATCGAGGTTCGCCTATGAATTGGGAAAAAACTGGGGGACTGATCCCCGCAATTATTCAAGACGCACAGTCTGCCAAAGTACTGATGCTCGGCTACATGAACGCTGAGTCTTTGCAAAAAACGCAAGATTCCGGACTCGTGACTTTCTACAGTCGCTCTCGGCAATGCTTCTGGACTAAGGGAGAAAGCAGTGGCAATGTCTTGAAATGGGTCGACATCAATGTCGACTGCGACAAGGATGCTCTCCTCATTCGTGTCAACCCCCAGGGGCCGGTCTGTCACCGAAAGACCGAAACTTGCTTCGAAGCGCCTTTCGAATTTCTAAGCGAGCTCGAAGAGATTATTCAAGAACGTCTCACCCATAAAAATCCTGGCTCCTATGTCGCGAAATTAGCGGACGAAGGCCTCGACCGAATCGCCCAAAAGCTCGGGGAAGAGGCGGTGGAAACGGTGATCGCTGCTAAAAACCCTGACATCTTCGCCTTTCAAAACGAAGCTGCTGACCTTCTCTTCCATTTCATGGTCCTACTAAAATATAAGGGACAGTCGCTAGCCCAGATACTGGATATTCTGAAACAACGACACTAGGGAGTAAACTCGACGGATGCAGCAAAAAAATCACAGAATTTTCTTATGGTTGAATATTCAATCAGAGTTTGCGCCTAGGGCGCTACAGCTATCGCAACCATTTACCGCTGGACTTCTCAAATTGAAAAATTTCCGGAATATGTTGTTGACTCAGACGTCGACCTTGTTTTCACTCGATCTCAGAACATGTTTGCCTGGTTTCATCTTGTGACGACAGGAACCCTGGGGCTATTCACCTCAATGGTTGTAATTAATGAATATAAAGAATTGCTATATGGTCGAAGATTTCACGCCCTCTCTTCTGCTAACAAGAAATACCTATAACGGCCTATTCACCGCATTCCCGACTAGCTCAATGAGCCTGATGTGACACCCGACTAAACTCAAATTCCCTCTATTTTTGCCCCCGCCTGTTCTACCTGTGTTACAAGTGTTTCGCGAAAGCTCCTAGCCAAACTCGAGAGAAGGATTGCTGAAGCTCAAGAAACAATCGATAGGATTAAGCACTTTGTAGCGATGGCCAATCGATGTGAAGATTTGTGTACTGAACACGAGCGAGAAGCTTTTAAATCTAAAATTACAAAGAATATTGAGGATGCGAATTTGATTTTAAATTCGAAAGTTTTTAAAGAAGAATCCGAAGAATCTCTAGATGAAAATCGATTTTAGATGATTTTTCTTAATCGCCCCCTGCCAAGCATACATTAATCCAGCCTACATAGCTAAATCCGTCCCTATCGAGTCAAAAATAGAACTCCAAAAAAAGAGGCCCAGTTTTTTAAGACACCTTCCTAAATTTTACTTTTGCTTCGTAACCAAGAGACGCTAGAATTCTGAGCATAAGGTCAGTAGAAACATCGGATGTGTTACGATTGATAATAGCGGTGACGCGAGTACGCGAAGTTCCCGAAAGTTTAGCAACTTGCAAGTGTGTCAAGCCTTCTGAAGAAACAATCTCAATGATCTTGCTGTTCAAAGACTACTTACTGCCAGCTGTCGTAATCGAACAAAATTCTATCGCCGCTGCGGCGAAAAAACTTCCGGATAGAGAATTCGCAGAGCGAAAAATTCGTTGCAACATCGTTGCTCCGGGCGCGCTTGATACCGATTTTGGTGGCGGAAGAACGGATGAGGCAAGAAAGCACCTGGGAACTGCTACGGCGATGGGTCGTATTGGTCAAGCAGAAGATATTGGCCCTCTAATCGCGTCCCTTCTTTCTGAAGATTTTCGCTGGGTGGATGGTCAAAGAATCGAGGCAACTGGTGGAATGCATCTTTGAATCTGCTAGAATTTTAGCGGTCAATGGTCGCCATCATCTTATCGGTGTAACGTTTTCCAGAGACCTTCTCTGGGATGATCTCTGGCTCTAAGTTTCTTTCCCAGAGAGAATATTCACTTTGTAATGCAGAAAGGGGATGAACAGCATGAGCATTAATCAAACGGTAGAGCCACATCTGTCCATTAGGATGCGTGTCTCGATCAGCGGTCCTGCTTATTTTGCCTAAACTCCAAGCCCCCAGCGAACTGAAAGTCGATGTATNNATGTAAGAAACTGTCATAAATCGACAGTTTCTTACAAATGAGCGATACTTGAACTACTTTATCGAACACGTTAAGGGAAAGATTTCCAAGGATTTTTTCACATCTGCCGAATTAGATGTGATACTTTCTGGCACGAAAGCCAGGCGTTATGGTGTGGTCAAAAGGGCCCTTGCAAAAGGTGATTTAGTTCAATTAAGACGAGGTTTTTACTGCCTTGGGAGCAAAAATCATCGCAAGCCTTTGGACTTGTTCGTTCTTGGCAACCACATCTATGGTCCATCTTACCTCAGCCTCGAGAGCGCGCTTTCGTGGCACAGGTGGATTCCTGAAGCGGTCTCGGTCGTCACAAGCTGTACAGCTCTAAGGCAACGAGTCTTCACTAATAATCTGGGACAGTTTTCCTACTTTACTGTCCCTCGGCAGTACATGTTCTCTGACGTAAGGCGTGTTGAAGTACCTTTTGGTCCTTTTCTCATTGCGGAACCTTGGTTAGCATTGATGGATTATCTCTACGTCTTTAAAAAGGAGTGGAGAGGATTTCAACCTCTTCTGAAAAGTCTTCGCCTCAGCGAAGAGAGTCTCGAAAAACTCACTTATGAACGACTTGCCCCCATTGCTGAACGCTATCAGTCTCAGCGTCTCTTTCGCNNATTAAAGAGAGACTCCAGCGCATGGGAGCACCAACCGCTCAACAAGAGGAGCTCGCACTTAAAGAAATCATGCAGGAAATTGCTCTTGCATCTCTTTCCCGTTCCGGATTTTTTTCGAAAGGTGCTTTCCAAGGCGGAACTTGCTTGCGCATTCTCTACGGTCTAGACCGTTTTTCGGAGGATCTCGATTTTATACTTCTTGAAGAAGATCGCTCGTTTGCATGGCATAAATTTCTAAAGAATGTGCACGACGATTTTTCAGCATATGGCTTCACCATGTCTATAAAAGATCGTTCTGAAGCCAGCGAAACGATCAAACGAGCTTTCCTGAAAGAAGAATCGGTTGGCTTTCAACTTGAATTCTTAGAAATCGTAAATAAAAGCACTCGCAAGCTACAAATCAAATTAGAAGTTGATGTGTGCCCTCCTGCTGGGTCAACGTATGAAGCTAAATTTCTAGACTTTCCACTCAACTATGATCTTGTTAGCCAAGATCTGCCCAGTCTGTTTGCAAGCAAGTGCCACGCCTTGTTGTGCAGGGATTATATAAAGGGTCGCGATTGGTACGATTTTGCTTGGTATATAGCACGTCAAACAAATGTCAATTACAAATTCTTGTCTTCTGCACTCAAGCAGGTTGGACCATGGCAGAAACAGGATCTTGCGGTCGACAAGAAGTGGCTTGTAGAACATTTGAGTAAAAAAATCTCTTCAATTTCTTGGGAAGAGGCAAAAACAGATGTAGAAAGATTTTTAAACGAACGAGCTAGACTCAATCTACGAGTCTGGAGCAAGGAATTTTTCTTAGATCGTCTTATGAAGCTTGATGCGTATGCTTCTTAAGGAAATTGTTCAAACTGAGTCATTTCCTTCGACCTTGCCTTTTTAAAAGGTTTTATCGAAATAGAGCTTGGCTTCTATCACTGGAAGTTAAAATCCGAACCAAAATCTATTAATTAAATAAGATACCAGAACGTCAGATTTAAAGAGGACGCCACTGCATTGCTAAATCCGTCCTTTTGGGTAGTTTTGCACGCCTTAGGAAAACGCTTCCCCATCTTACGATTGAGAACTAAAATACGCGAGATACTTTCGTTCTTGACGCTTAAAACCGACGTGCCGTGGCACCTTCGGCTTGGCGCATAAGGGAGATTTTATGACAAATGCAGCGAGTGAATATTTCAATAGAAATTGGGAACTTTACACCGAGTCCGTCAACAGTGGAGCTCTCTTTCACCAAGAAATGTATGCGACTTTTGGCGCTATTTTAAATGACCACTTTCCGGACCAAGCCTTTAGTATTGCAGATTTTGGCTGTGGGGACCTGCGGTCAACGGCAAAACTGTTATCGGCACCCGTTTTTAAAATCAAGAACTTGATCGGTGTCGATGGCGCGGCAGACGTTTTGAACTTAGCACGCGCGAATACAGCACACTTGGCCTGTGAAAAGACGTTTATGTGTGAGGACATGCTGAGTGCCTGCGCTAAACTTCCCGATGCATCCCTGGATGTGATTTTCAGTAGCTACGCTTTGCATCATTATTCTTTAGCACAAAAGGAAGCATTTTTACAAAACTGTCAGCGCGTCTTGCGCCCAGATGGTATTTTTGTTTTGGTCGATGGTGTTCGTGCAAGGCACCAGACGCGTGAGCAATGGATAGAGGTTTTGGAAAGCAACTTTCTTGCCAAGGCCCAACATAGTCCCAAAGATCATGAGCAGTGTTTTGAGCACGTACGAAGCTCAGATTTTCCAGAGACTTTAGAGACCTTTGCTAGCATCGCGCAGAAGCAAGCGTGGAAAAAATTCCAGATCGCGCTCGACAAAGGCCACTGTGCCTGCCAAGTCTTTAGCAAGTAGGGCCTTTGAGTTATGAAGACTCATCCCCTCGCCATTTGACATCACCTCGCCCAGCAATCACTGCTCGCTCCAGTTTCGAAAGTTGCGCATCCGGATTGCAGAGCAGATAAGAGAAACCGGGTGTATCTTTATGCTGCGGACGTCCAACCACCACCGGCTTGCGTTCCGGATGGGGATTCATTCGTGTGTGAAGCTTGGGACTGGCAAAAACGTAAGACGATCCTGCGATCAAAGTCCGCTCGATTTCCAAAAATTCATCGACGAAACGGGCATCGTGCGGCATCCCGTCAGTCGCAAACTCGCTATAGCACCAGTCCTTGTCACGTTGCAGCATGGGACAGGCTTGATGATGCGGGCACGGATAAAGGGGGATAAAACCTTGCTTAACCACCTCATCACGGAACGTCATCGCAGCCCGTGAGGCAAAGTCTTGAGCAGGCTCTTGCAAGATGAGCATGACTTGCGCCTCTTGTTCGAGAAAGTGCCGAAGCAAGTCATGAACTTTTTGTTGCGCCTTGCGGTTCTTTATCAGTTCATTCCACACATACCCGAGACCGATGACCACCACCTCATCGGGAAAAACATGCGGATTGGTGTTTAAATCTTGCAGTCCGACTTTACGGGGAAAAACTCGCAGATTCGGCAATGCCAGATTTTCAAAAATCATTTTAGAAGCCGACAGCAATAGAGAATTCGTGTCGTACAAATACACTCGCTGGCTGGCAAAGGCTGGTGCTAGTTTTTCAGTAAGCAATTGGGAGAGAGCGCCACTACCGCACCCGAGATCCCAAATGCTCAAACTTGCTGCGGGGGTATTGCTAAGTGCGGACCACTGCCACCGTTGTTCGACCCGTTCGAGCGTCTTGAGCAGTCGGTAGGAGTTGCTAAGATGAAAGCCTAGCAAATACGCGATTAAATTTTCCTTGGAACTTAAAAGTTTGTAGGTGAGCTCCTCACGCTCACTGGTGAAGGCTTCACGCAGGCGCATGAGCGAAGCTTTTTCAATGCGCACTAATTTGCGGAGGACAGCTGAACGATCTGGGTCTTGCTTGTCTTTAGCACTAAGACGCGACAATTCTATCACCGCTTTTTGCCATGCCGAGATCACATTTTTAGGTACTTGCTTAGGCGTCATTTACAGAGCTCACTCGCTTAATGTATAGATCCAAACACGATCACAGGTTGGATCTACTTTTAAAGGAAATTGGGATGAACCAGAGCTTTTTACAATATTTAGCTGAAGAAACCGAGAAAATAAAAAGTTCAGGCCTTTATAAAAGCGAACGCGTCATCGCTTCCCCACAAAGCGCTCAAATTCGCTGTGAAGGCAAAACGTTGTTGAACCTTTGTGCCAACAACTACCTAGGCCTCTGCAATAATGCGGATTTGATCGCAAGTGCGCAGGCTGCTCTCGAGCAATTTGGCTTTGGCATGTCCTCTGTCCGTTTTATTTGCGGGACCCAGACGGTGCATAAGCAACTGGAAGCCCGTCTCAGCCAGTTCCTAGGGGCGGAGGATACCATACTTTACAGTTCTTGCTTCGATGCCAACACCGGTCTCTTCGAAACGCTGCTCGGCCCCGAAGATGCGGTGATTTCCGATGAGCTCAATCATGCGAGTATTATCGATGGCATACGCCTGTGTCGGGCCCAGCGCCTACGCTATAAGAACAACGATATGACGGACCTAGACGCCAAGTTACGGGAAGCCAGCTCAGCTCGCTTTCGCCTCATTGCCACGGATGGCGTCTTTTCCATGGATGGAATTTTAGCGCAACTGCCAAAAATCCTTGAGATCGCGGAACGCCACAAAGCGATGCTCATGGTCGACGATTCCCACGCGGTCGGTTTTATGGGCCGTCAGGGGCGTGGAACCCCCGAGTACTGGGATGTGATGGGCAAAGTCGACATTATTACAGGTACTCTTGGCAAAGCTTTAGGCGGAGCCTCCGGCGGTTATACCAGCGGCCGCAAAGAAGTCATCGAGTGGCTAAGACAACGCTCACGTCCCTATCTTTTCTCTAACACCTTGGCTCCGGTCATTGCAGCGACCTCTTTACGCGTTCTGGACCTGCTTCAAGAATCCAACGAACTGCGTCGCAAACTGCACGACAACAGTCAATTTTTCCGTGACCGCCTAGAAAAGCTTGGATTTTCTCTGATCCCCGGCCACCACCCCATCATCCCCGTCATGATTGGCGAGGCTGCCCTCGCCCAAAAAATGGCCGAAGAACTCCGTGCTGAGGGCATCTATGTCATCGGCTTTTCATTCCCCGTTGTACCGCACGGCCGCGCTAGAATCCGCACGCAGATTTCAGCTGCCCATAGTCGTGAAGANNGAGTTAAGCCGCGCGGCCGAAGCCTTTGAGCGCGTTGCCAAGAATTTGCACATAATTTAAAAAAAAGGACTCACCGTTGAGCTCGGAGCTCAGGAGGAAATTTCGAAAGAAAAAACTAAAGCGCACAGGAAAATGAAGAATCCTGTTATTATAAGAAGTTATAATATCTCGAAAAGCCCTTCACGAAGCATCGGGGGGGCGCACAGAATTGCAATCACGGGGCGCAACAACTGGCGTCTTACGTTTTCCAAATCTCATGCATCATTTCATCGCTACCGGAGTTGAGAATACCGATCATCCGAGAACCATCTATGTGCTTGGCCCAGGTCTCAGCCCTGAAGGCAGCATTCCTCAATTGCATGAGCTTGCGCCATTTTTTGAAAACGACCGGATGATTGTAGTCGATCATTCGGAAGCTGTAATAAACGCTGTCTCAACAAGTGAGTACCGTGGTCAAAGAGATTTTGAAAGTATTTTAGACATTTCTACAAACTTCGGCTCCGATGCTAACGAGCAACGCAATGCCCTTCGCAC
>PLEQ01000215.1 GCA_003136475.1 Deltaproteobacteria bacterium | reverse complement strand
CCACCATCAAGTAAGGAGAGCCGTAGAAGTTCAGATGCCCCCAAAGTTGCCCCAACTATGCTGCGGATGTCAACGGACATCATTGGCTTACCTTGAACTCTATTTTCTAATTTTTATCGGATTTTCTAGGTGTTTTCGAACTGTGTTGGATCTTGTTGGATTTCGAAATGGTGGAGAATACCGGACTCGAACCGGTCACCTCATCACTGCCAGCGATGCGCTCTACCAGATGAGCTAATTCCNNGGCCTATGTCAAGAACCCTCTGCGTGGCGTGAAATTTAGCAGGCAGGGCTCAAATCAGGCTGCAAAGTTTGCCTATTCTCTGCAGCAAAGTTATATATAAAAGGTTGATCTTTTTTTCTAATTTTTTGGGAAAACGATTCATGGACGCTCAAGAGTCAATTTCGCAAGAACAGAGTCGCGCTTCTAGTGGGTGGCATTTGGGTGCGATCATTTTGGCTATCGCTGGACTGCTGGTTTCCTTATACAGCCTCTATCATCATCGGCTGATACTGGCGAGCGGCAAGACCGACGCGTTCTGCAATATCAATGCGGTGATCAACTGCGATGCGGTGGAACTCAGCGCCTATAGCCGCTTTCTCACCCTGCCGTGGGGCCTTTGGGGCGTAGCTTACTTTATCGCCTTATCCTCAGTCGTAGTGTTCAGTTCTAGACGCCTTGGGAACCGCCAAGAGCATCTTCTAGCCTACTCTTTTTGGGTGATCGCCGGCTTGATTGCTTCCCTTATTTTGGCATTTGTCTCCTTTAAGCTGATCGGAGCGATTTGCCTCGTCTGTTNNGTATTTACGCCATAAATGTCGGGCAGGGGCTCTTTTTCTGGTATGGCCTCAGAAAAAAATACATTTCATTTTCAGGCTTTAACTTCAAAAGCCTGTATGCTGGCCTTCTAACCTCGCTCCTTGGTTTTGCCGCCGTCTTGATTATCTACAACATCGTGGGTGAGCAGGCCTTGCCCAAGAAGCCGTTAAAGGTCGAGGCAACAGACAGGGGTTCCCAAACGATCCGGACGGCGCCTGAGATTCAGAATATTCCAGTGGCTTTAAGCCAATATAGTGGTTTGGGCGAAGACTATCGCAAAGGGCCGGAAGAAGCTAAGGTCTCGATTATTATTTTTTCGGATTTTCAGTGTCCAGGCTGCAAAGGGGTCAGCGATTTTCTGGAGGAAGTTTTTCAATCTTTCCCCGGGCAGGTTCGGCTGATTTATCGCAATTTTCCGCTGGATCAGGCTTGCAATCCGATGCTGCATCATAGAATGCATACCTTTGCCTGCTCGCTTGCTGCTATGGCGCGCTGTGCTGGACGTTATGGAAAATTTTGGCCCTATCATGACATTGCCTTTGCCAAGCAAGAGGAACTCAAAGAGCAGAGCCCTAAGTTATGGGCGAAGGAAATTGGCCTAAGCACTGAACAGATCCGTGCCTGTGAGAGTGACAAAAGTCTCGGCGACAAGATCAAGGACGATATTGAGCTTGGTACAAAACTTGGCATTGACGGAACCCCAACGGTGTACTTAAATGGCCGCCGTTTCGTGGCTCCCTGGCCTGAATTAAAAGATGAAGTCAAACGACTCGTGGATCAGTAGAACAAAAATGCAAGTTAGTTTTGAATCAGATTTTCAAAAAAAAATTCTCTATGTGTCGATGCCATCTGAAACGATTTTGAAAGATACCGCGGATGTCGAAGCTTGGCGCAAGCAATGGGTCGAAGTTCTTAAAAGCTGGCATTCACCCTACAAGGCTCTCATCGATTGCTCCCACCTTCACATAGAAAACACGTCTGATGAAATGACCGGCGCACTTGAGCGCATGTTTGAATTTTTGAAACGTTTTTTTCTGAGAAAAGTCGCTGGCTGGGGTTTTCAAGAAGAGTATGGGCATAAGCAACTGCCGTTTGAAATCGCAGTCACGCAAGAAGAGGGTTTAGAACTCATCGGTGTTCGGGAACGGGTAGCTCGCAGTTTGGATGNNGCTTTTCTTGAGCCGACCATCTTGACCAAGGAAAAACTTGCTATATTGAAATCCAAGATGACGAATAATCTGATGCTTTGGCATTCGCAGTGGCATCTTTTGATCGATTGTTCGAACTTGGATATTCCGACAGAGGTTTGGGAAGACTTTGAACGCCTGATTCGCTTTTTGAAGGGGTTCTTTCTCCACGAAGTGGTGGGCTACTCCCCAACTGCTAAAACCAAGAAATATCCCTTTGCCGTTTACCGTGCTAGGCATAAAGCAGCAGCGCAAGTGAAAGGTGAAGGTACGAGTTCAGGGCGCGACGCAAATTGTAAAAGTCGAAAATAGAGCTTTTCAAATAAAGGACACAACCGTGGCAATAGTTGAAATTTATTATACGGAAGGAGCGGTCATCCTTCGAGGCAAGGGCTCAGAATTACTAATTCTTCCGCAATACATAGCCCATTGACAAACTCTGCGAGAGCCTAAGGCCTTTACTGAATATTTTAAAATGGAAGCCTTGGTAAACCGACCCGCCCGTAAGCTCTTTCTTGCTTGGGAACGTAAGGATTCCTCACTGTGGAACCGCTTGTATTCAACAATTCACGCTCATAAAGAGAAAAAGACGGGTGAGTCCGCATAGACGCTCGAGCGTGCTAAAATGATGAGAGAACTTGTGTGAATTGTGGAGCTTTTCTCTGATACACAAAATACTTCTCGTTGGTCACAGACTTGTTCTCACTTCGGTGAGAGCTGAAGATGAACGTCTTTTCCGAAGAGCTATCGAGCTCAACCTTCCTATCGAATCCTACTGGCATTTGAATAAGATGATTAAAGAGGCTGACTATACTATGGCAAACGAACAATCCGTAGCAGATGTTAAAGCTCTCTATACGAAAATCTTTCAATTTTCTGCCTCATTTGCGATTAAAGAAGCAGACCGTGATNNTTCGAGGCATTAAAGTTCCGGACTAAGTACCGTTTGCGGTGCCGGCTCTGAGACCAGGGCTTTCTTTTTGTCGAGCAATATACGAATGCGAGGGCCGCAACGCTGACCTTGGCAACCCCCAGATCCAGTTCCCGTGACGGCGTTGACCTCAGCAACAGAATGCGACTGCATAAGTCCTTTTAAGACTCGTCGCAAATTGATTCCTTTGCAAATACAGACAATCTGCAAAAGTTTCTTATCAACTTCGTTACTCAATAGGTACCCCCTAACTCAGATCGAATGTATGGAACCTAGCTATCAATTTCCTTGGATGACCGTAAGACACCTTCTAAATCTTTTAGAGTCTTTTCGGTTAAATTGCTAAATTTAAATCCGACCTTCTTCTTGGATTTGTCGATCCAGACCAACTGCGCCTTTATCTTGGTTAGACTCTCTTCGTTCTTAGAAAGCGTAGCGTTCTTCTTCTTTGACGAGGCGTTGCGAAAATCCAGGATAAGCGACACTTCATCCCCAATTTTCCCTTTAAGGGGCGCTGCGACCTTAATCCCAGCTCCCGAGATGCTCATATTAATAAGACGTCCTTTGACAACTGTCGATTTTTTATTCTTTTTCGGGCCCGAGCCAGCGATTTCTATGGGGAGGTCGGTGGCAAAATGCTTGCGAATACTATGCCCTTTAATCAGAAATTTGTCGATTTTGGCAACAAAATCAGCGGTCACGATCGGTTTCGAAATAAGCGAGCAAACATCTGAATAGACAAACATTTCGGCTTTGATTGCGGCTTGGACCACATCATCATCGAACGCGGTTAAGAGTATAGGTCCTTCAAAGGTATTGCGTACCATCTTTGCGAGTGTCACGCCATCCGCATCCGGCAGGTCAAAGTCGATAACCACCAGATCGTACTTCTTCTTGCTGGTCAAATCTAAACAATCCTTCCCGGTTGCGACGACTTCGACAATAACGCCGGGCACGTGATCTTTAAGAATCTCAGAAGTCATGACAACACTGGGTTTGCTCTCGTCAACTATAAGCACTGTTGGCATCTCATAGCTCCTTTCTTTTTGGCAGGCTTAGATCAATTATACCTTTTTTTACTCAGCCTGAGCTCATGGCACTCGTCAAATCAGCCGAAACTCTGGATGAGATGAAGGCTGGTATTTTAAAATGGGTATTTGTCATGCTTGCTTGGGCGCAAAATGCTCAAGCTATGGTGGTCGATGATTGGCTCGAAGACATCGGTGAAATAAAAAGAGGCCTTAGCCTTCCCGTGCAGGACCATCTCGAATACGTGCATCCTAGCTCGCAAATGCTTTTGGAGAGACTGCACAACGTCTATGGCAGAATTGATAATGAAGAACCTTCCTTCTATATAGGTACGGCGAAGGCGAATTTGGAGCAATTTGTCAAAGAAGTCGCTATACGAGGCAAGCGCCGTGACTTGTATCGACTCCTCTTGCAGAAAAAGAAGGCCTCCGAGAAGCGAATGCGAGTCAGCTTGACCGATGAAATGCTCAAGCTTGTCGATCTTCAAGCACTGCTTGAGAAGGCCTTTGTTCATTCGCACCACCGGCTGCTTTTGGATGCCGAAGCTCTGATACAGGATCCTCAACTCGCCAAAAAGCTCGTAGCGGAGATCCGCCCGTTTATGAATCGCCGGGACTTAGTCGATTTGGCCGACAAGTTGGAGCATCAAAAAAGTATTGAGATAGACCGAGATCTTCTGCCACCTTTTGCAAGAATGGCAGTAAAAAATTTTTCCCACTTTAAGGGGCCCAACTGTTTTCACGCGGCTCTGGCCTTCCAGGATCCATCGATTCCGAAAACCCCGCTCTTTAATGCCAGTCGCAAAGGAGACTATCATTGGCAGATGATCAATTATGACGAATTATGGCGAGTGCTTGAGAATAGTTTTTATGAAGTCCACCCNNTTGATTCCCCCGAGGAGCTCAATCCCGGAGCTCAGATCAATTTTCATTGGATCAAACATGCTGCAGTCTACCTTTTTGGAGAATACACCTTTTCCAAAGGCTCTAAGTCAGCAAACAGTACGTATACAGTGAATACGCTAGCGGAAGAATTCGAGGGTTGGCAGAACCGTCTCAATCATTTAACGATCAAAATCTTTCGAAAAAGCCTGATTCGTGTTAAAAACCTGCCATACGTAGACCAACACGACTGGTTCTTTTAAGTCCGCATGTCTTATCTTTAAATTTATTCTTTAAAATTAGGAACTTGCTTTGCGACCCATGATNNCTGGCAACGGTCCGCTACGCTTTGCCCCTTTGCAGAGTGCCACTATCCGACCTAAAACTCAAAACTGTGATATTCAACGAGTTTGTGAATCCTGTCAGTACGTTAATCTCGATTATGCCGATAATTTAAAACAGAAATTCGACAGTTCCTTAAAGATCCTCGCTGATAAAGGACTGCTGAATCGTACAAAGATCCTTCCTCCGCAGCCATCCGAACGCAATTTTGACTACCGGGCAACCTTGAAACTTGCGGTACGCCAGACCCTCGATAAGCCCTTGCGCATGGGACTCTTTCATCCGGGTACGCACGTCGTCGTGGATATTACGAGTTGTCCTCTTCACGTCAAAGCTCTGCAGGAATTGTTAAAACGCTTAGTTCCACTATTAGAAGCCGCCGGCAAGGAAGGTATCCTTAAGGCTTGGAACGAGCAAAAAAACGAGGGCGACCTGCGTTATGTGGTCGCCAGAGCTTCTCCTGCAACCGATGAAATTCAAATCACCTTCGTAGTCAGCGATTTAGAAAAGAAGCTCTTTTTCCGAGATCTTGTGCGCGATCTGCGGGCGCATGGGGACAAACTGGTATCCGCTTTTCTGAATCTGAACACTTCAACCGGCAATGATATTTTTGGCGAGCAATTCCTGCGACTGGCTGGCCAAGACCAACTGCGCGTCTCCTTGAACGATTTCCTATTTGGAGCGGGGCCCGGAACTTTTCTCCAAGTGAATCCGTGGCAAGCTTCCCGCATTTATAACCGCATCGCGCAGTTTGGGGGACGTGCCGAGCGCGGTGAGGTAGCGTGGGATCTCTACTGCGGTATGGGGCCAATCACCCTGTCCCTTGCCCGTCAGCATTTCCGAGTTTGGGGGGTAGAGGAAAATCCGCATGCGATTGCCGATGCCAATGCCAATGCTAGCCGTAACGATTTTAATCCGGCTCAATTGAGTTTCCAGGCAGGCTTGATCGAAAATGAGCTCGCGACAGTGCCGCTCTGGGCTGAAAATCCTACTTTGGTCGTCGTAAATCCATCCCGGCGTGGTCTTGCCGAAAACGTACGGATGAAATTGCACACCATGCTCGGCAGCTCATCACGTCTGCAACACGTCTTATATCTATCCTGCGAGATGAAGACCTTGGCGCGCGATCTCGCGTTTCTTCTAGCCTCAGGAGCGCGACTGAGTCAGATCGAAGCCTTCGATATGTTTCCGCATACCGATAAACTGGAGTGGCTGGCAGTTCTGACCCCTGTACAGCAATTAGGAAAGGATAAACCATGGAAACCCAACTGAACTCGGAAATGAATGAATTGATCAAACGTTTTGAGGGCGGTGACACCGAGATTCTCAAGAAAGAGCATCGCCTTATCGAAGAGACCATAGGCGCCCTCGACGACGGTACGCTCCGTGTCTGCACCCAAGTGGATGGCGAATGGCGAACCCATGAGTGGATTAAAAAGGCGATTCTCTACTATTTTAAAATTGCGGAGATGGTTGAATTTTCCGTGGGGCCGTTTGTATACCACGACAAAATTCCTCTCAAAACCAATTATAAAAAGTTAAATGTGCGTGTCGTCCCACCGGCTACCGCACGTTTCGGCTCCTTCATGGAGCCCGGCGTGATCCTCATGCCCAGTTATGTCAATATTGGCGCTTACGTGGGGGCGGGTACCATGGTGGACACCTGGGCAACTGTGGGCTCGTGTGCTCAAATAGGCCGCGGAGTCCATTTGTCCGGTGGCGTTGGAATCGGCGGTGTCCTTGAACCGGCTGCTGCAAGCCCCGTCATTGTAGAAGATAGGGCTTTCCTAGGTTCGCGCTGCATTATTGTCGAAGGAGTACGCATCGGCAAAGAAGCTGTGCTCGCTGCGAATGTGACCTTGACGGCATCGACACCCATTATCGATACCCGCAATGGGGAATTTCGCGAACTCAAAGGCTATATTCCGGAAAGAGCTGTCGTCCTCCCCGGCACCCGCGAAAAGAAAGTACCTGGAGGCGTCATCTACACTTCTTGCGCCTACATAATTGGCGAGAGGAAGGCTAGCACCGACCAGAAGACCTCACTGAATAATGTCCTTCGTGAGTTCAGCGTTCCTGTCTAAGATGGGAGAGTGAGGCCAAAGTTTCCCTTACACCACCCCGGGGAGGAACGCATGCGATTTGGANNTGGACTTCTACTCGTTATTCTCATCAGCTCGATCTCTTTTGCGATGACTCCGAATGGCAAAATCACCCTCGCCTGGGAAGCAAGCCCGCGCACTGTCGATCCTCGCTTCGCTAATGATGCCAATAGTCAGTATCTAGCAGACCTCACACATTGCTCCCTGATCAATTTTGACAGTAATGGCAATGTGATTGGCCAGCTTGCTAGTGAGTGGCATTGGACTCAGCCCACCACGCTGGTTCTCAACCTAAAAAGCGGGGTATTATTTAACGATGGTTCCAAACTCGATGCGGAGGACGTTGTTGCAACCTATAGCTTTTTTGCTAAACCCGCTGCCGGTCAACCCTCACCGCTGATTGGATCG
>PLEQ01000483.1 GCA_003136475.1 Deltaproteobacteria bacterium | reverse complement strand
ATGCTGGAACTTGGCGTGGGCTTTAACCCGGAACTTACCGGGAGAGAAAATGTTTTTTTAAGTGCGACAATTCTCGGTTTGACACAGCGTCAAATTAAAGAGTGCTACGAGGAAATTGTTGATTTCGCCGAATTACAAAACTTCATGGAGCTTCAGGTAAAGCATTATTCAAGCGGAATGGCTGTACGCCTGGCCTTTGCCGTTGCCATGCAAGTTAATGCACCAATAATGCTATTGGACGAGGTTCTCNNATGCTTATTCACGAGTCACACATCGCCAAAATCGGGAATCCGACTGAAGTTATAAACTTATACCGCAGCTTAAACTAAGTGTAAATATTTTATATAAAACTGTCCCCATTGATAGTTTCCAAAAGCACATTCTCAATTTGTACACTGTACAGAAATCCTGTTCAGTTTGAAAAACTCACCTCTTCACTTGAAAAAAATGGTTTTCTAAAACACGCAGAGCTACTTTCAATAAATAATTTAGAAAATACGTGGGATTGTTATCAAGCAATAAGATATTTTTTAAAGACTGCAACAGGAGATTTTGTAGTAATCTGTCATGAGGATGTTGATTTCAGAAACCTGACACTCCCGCAGCTTGATTCAATACTTAGAGAATGTACTATATCTGATAGCAAGGCAGCTGTTTTTGGAGTGGCGGGNNCACGATTCTCAAGTCGTGGATCCGGCCATTTTTACAGTAAATCCGGAGAAGAAAAATGGGGTTTTAGTGATGGAGGTCGAGTTATTACACTGGATGAGTGTTTTCTCATTATAAAGAAAAGTTCTGGTGTGAATGTTTCTAAAGAACTATCAGGATTTCACTTTTATGGTGCAGACCTTTGTCTGAATGCTGAAAAAATTGGCCACACATGTTATGGGATCGATTACCCAGTTCTTCACGAATCTGTCGGCAGGCTCAACGAAGATTTTTATCTTGCCAGGGATAGATTCGGATCTCATCTCAAAAAAAACGGGCAACACACTTTTCTGAGCACTACGTGTACGGAGCTTTATGGGGGGAGTGGACTACTTCTTGAAGCCTGGGCTCTTGCGCGATCATTGGGTAAAATTAAATATTATAGGAACAATAATTATAAAGAATCATTTTTTGAAATCAATAAACGAGGAAGGGAAAAAGTTGGGTGCCTTTTTCCTGCACTTATCCAAATCGCAGATATAGAAACTTTGTTAAAAGCTCTTCCTGATTCAACCAGAAGATTTTACTGGAATTGGATTCATGATCGCTTGAAACCAATTAAAAAAATATTCTTGGATATTAACTGGTGGAGGAGAAACTGGAAATCCCGTCTGTGATCGAGAGATTTTCTATATCCATGAAGTATTTAGAAAGCAAAATTCTCCCATGTATTATTGTTCCTATCTATCGACTTCCATTGACGCTGGATGAGGAGCAGTCGCTGTGCTTTCTCGAAAAGCATCTTGGCAACTACCCTCGGGTTATTGTTGCGCCGAGATCACTTGGACGCTGGAATCTTTTGAAATATGGTTCCCAAGTATCACTTTGGGATGATAGCCGCTTTTCCTCTGTAGAAAGTTATTCACAGCTTTTGATGAGTGAAGATTTTTACGAAGAATATTCGACATGGAGTCATCTCCTTATTTACCAATTAGATTGCTTGATATTTCGTGATGAACTTATTCAGTGGTGTGCTAGTCCCTGGGACTATCTTGGTGCTCCTTGGTTCCATAATTTCAATTTAGAAAAAGTCGAAAAAGGACTTTGGGCAGTTGGTAATGGGGGGTTATCACTGAGGCGTACCGCTGCATTTTTAAAAGTGCTCCGTACTGCCGCTCATGAGGGCATTTATCAAAATCCCTATCTATTTCCTCATTATGGCCTTCTTCCTGATGAGCGCAATCAGCCAGACGCACAACGGGGATTATACCACAAAATGCTTACCGCTTTTGAAAAGGTATCTCTTACAAATCCTCTTTGGAATGTGTCTCAAGAAATACAGCGCTATATGTATAATGAAGATGCTTTTTGGTCATTTGAAGCTATGAAATTTGATCCTGATTTTCAAATTCCTCCAGTGGAAGAGGCGCTTAAGTTTGCTTTTGAAATGAATCCTTCCTGGTGTTTTGTAAAAAACGAAAAACAACTTCCGTTTGGCTGTCACGCATGGGGGAGATATGACCGTAGCTTCTGGGAGCAGATTATTGCCAACGAGTCAGTTTGAAATAAACACCGTATGAAGATTTCAATTATTACTCCTTCCTATAATCAGGCAGGGCATCTTTGTGAAACTTTGAATTCCGTGCTGGGGCAGGGGATCAGGGATTTGGAATATATTGTGATTGATGGAGGTTCCAAGGATGGTTCGAAGGAGATCATCGAGGGATTTTCAGATCGCCTGGCCTATTGGTGCTCTGAGGCTGACGCGGGGCAGTATCAGGCAATCAATAAGGGATTTTCCAAAAGCACGGGAGAAATCATGGGATGGCTCAATTCTTCCGATCTCTATATGCCGTGGACATTAAAAACAGTTGAGCAGATTTTCACGCAATTTCCAGAAATTCAATGGATTACTTCGTTGGAGAAAGTTTGTATCACCGAGGAGGGAATTTTTGGGTNNCAGAAATTCAATGGATTACTTCATTGCAAAAGGTTTGTATCACTGAGGAAGGAGTTTTTGATGGTTTGGATGAGACTCATGGATTCTCCGGTTATCGCCTGGCAAGAGGCCTTCACGGCAGTGCCACAAACAGCAATTTCATTCAGCAGGAGACCTGCTTCTGGAGGAGGTCTCTATGGGAGAAAATCGGGGGAGAAATAACGGATCAATACCGTTTTGCTGCTGACTTTTGGCTATGGAGCGAATTTTTCAAATACTCTCGCTGTACTGGAGTAGAAGTACCGCTTGCTGCATTTCGATTTCATGGTGATCAGAGGAGTGGGGAGGATCGCTATCGCAAGGAGGTTGTGGAGGTTATCGCCAGACTTTGTGAGGGGGACTCAAGGCAAGAACTTGTTACCGGGACTCAAAATATAGTGCGACATTGGACGCCCTCGTCCTCAGGGATTGGTGGTATCGCCTCATGGAAGCTCATTAGCTACTACGACGACCATTTTCTCGGTATCTTGGAGTTCTGGGGAAAAATTGCCAAGAGGGGAAAGTGGGTTGCCTCTTCGGTAACCTATCTTCCGATTGCCATATGGAAATTTATTCGTCGGGGTTTTAGGCGCGTAAAATACTGAATGTGGCGTGTCTCTATTATCCTTTTCGTAAAATATGAAAAATTTTATTTGCACTATCTCCAGCTTCGCGAATCCACCGTGTTGCCCGCCAAAAGGTGGATAGATAGAGAGATTTGAGGGTGGATTCCAAATAATCTACCTGATCCTGCTGTTCTGCAAGAAGACCTAAGTGGCTGCCGAGCATCTCAAAATTCTGATGCCAGCGAAGTAATCTCACACTATGGGGAAGGCAGAGCTGGAGGAATGCAGGAGGGGGATTTGAGCCTGCCAGAAGGACTCCAAAGCCATCTCCAGAAGTGAAGCTAAAGGAGGGGTACTCCTCTGAGAGTTCGTGAAAACAGTGCTTTGTTCCATCGGATTCCGAATGAAGATTCGTCTGGTCAAAAAGAATAACTGAGTGTCGAGATAGCNNATCGATGCATCATCAAAGCTCTCAGATGAATCAGGAAAAGTCCCCTGCATGAGCTTGGAAAATGACGCGTAGTGTGAATCGTGAAATTTTTTAAAAACGTCAGATATTACCGTCCCGTTCTTCAAATTGGAATTTCCATCTGACAAGAAATCAATTGCGTAGGCATTAGTATTGAAGCTCTCAAGTGCTATTGCCTCGCAGAAATCAAAGTAAAAACCACTTTCTGCCCCCCCTAATTGAAGAAAGATTCGAGGTTTGTATAGTCTTATTAGCCAGCGACAGAAAGGGGCGTAAATCCACCAGTAACGAGGTGATGAGCTGAGGAGTGGCTTACGGATCAGAAAGT
>PLEQ01000072.1 GCA_003136475.1 Deltaproteobacteria bacterium | reverse complement strand
CTATAAAATACTCCGTCTGCTGCCTGTTAAAACTCCAGAATGTGCAAAGATTGACGGTATGTTCTGGAGTCAGATGAACTGAGCTATTGATGACTAGCGAGAAGAAGGACTTTTGGCATTCTGCTGCCTCAGCCAGTCTAGAACGATACCCACGCGACTCTCTATTTTGTTCGATTATGTCTTCGATAAGCTTCTTGTAGTCATGATATTTAAAAATATTCATAACTGCATCATTTACTAAAACATTAACTAATGCATTACTTTTTTAATAACATAAATATAGAGATTTAAGTGCCGGTCGCCTTACTGTGGTTCTCACTTTCCGCGCTTTGCTGACGCGCGTTTTTTTGATTTTTCAGGCGCCGTTTCTGGACGCAGTTTCGCGGCTACTTCCTGTCCAATTTCAAGCAGTTGGCTGATGAGNNGAAGTCGGTTGTTGATCCAAGACTTATAGAGGCGAAGTTTGTCCTTCGGAATCGATTTCGAGGTCAACTTTCCATTCACTTTCCGATTCCAGAAGTAATATGGCCCATGAGGCGAACCGCCCTTGGCGCAAGCACACCACTCTTTGCCACATAGAAGATAAGTTTCCCGTATCGTTCCTGGAATAGCTAAACCAATAGTCAATAGCTTGCCCTTGATCCGTTTGTAGTTCTGGTCATCTTTATTTATTTTCATCGTTAAATAATACTTTACTTTTTGTAAAAGTAAAGCATTATTTACGTGATGCCTGATAAAAACATTCAAATTGATCCGATCCGTCTTGGTGGGATGCCCATCGCGCAACACTTCATGCGTAGGCTTGGCATTGCCAAAGCCCTAGAACGGCATGTGTCGTCAGACCCTCGCGATAAGATCGCTTCTACCGAGACCGTCACCATTACGCTTCTCAATGTTATCTTAGAGAGGTTTCCCCTCTACAAAATGGGAGCCTGGGCGCGAGAGAAAAGATTGATTTCCACGGAACTTTCCGAGCGGCTCAACGACGATCGTGTGGGCCGTGCGCTAGATCGTCTTTTTAAGGCGGATCGAGCGGCTCTGCTTACGGACGTCGTTTTGGCAGCGATCAAGGAGTTTGAGCTCGATACCAGTCGCGTGCACAACGACTCAACGACGGTAACCCTGACCGGCCAATATGATGGATATAAAGACACGAAGGCTGCAAAGCCCAAACGCGGTCACAACAAAGACCATAGGCCGGATCTTAAGCAGCTCCTGTTTAGTCTGTCAGTGGCAGGTGATGGTGCGGTGCCGCTCTACTTCAAGGTTTGGGATGGCAACGTAACCGACGACAGAACTCACGTGAAGAACTGGATGGCATTGCGAGGATTGCTTGGAAGAGCGGACTTCACGTATGTTGCTGACTCGAAGCTTTGCACGAGGGAGAACATGGAGTTCGTAGCTTCCGAAGGCGGCTTCTTCATCACCATACTTCCACAAACTCGAAGCGAAGACAAACGCTTCAAAGATTGGATGCAGGATCATCAGCCGCAGTGGCAAGAAGTCATCAGGCGACCCGACCCAAAACGCAAGTACGCTCCTCAACATGTCTACTGGACTTTCGAGTCACCGTTTCCGACTGCCGAAGGCTTTCGCATTGTCTGGGTCAAATCATCGCAGAAAGAGCAGCGAGACACCCAAGTCAGAACAGATGCGATTGATCGGACCGCGCAAGATCTGACGGATCTATCCAAGCGGGCCTTTAAAAATAGAGACAGACTCGAGGAAACGATTCAAAAAATACTCAAATCTTATGGAGCCTCAGAATACTTCCATTTTCAGATCGAAAGTTTCGTGGAGGAAAATTATCGCCAAGATCGTAAAGGGCGACCTGGCCCCGAGACAAAGTACACGCGAGTCGAACGTAAACGTTACCGATTTACGTGGAGTCATAACAGTCAAGCCATTCGCTATGCCGCACGCTGCGACGGGATCTTCCCACTCACGACGAACCGACTGAAAGACACCGCTAAAGAAGTTTTGCAAATCTACAAATTTCAGCCACGCCTTGAACGACGCCACTCCCAACTCAAATCTGTCTACAGTGTCGCACCGGTCTTTCTGAAAAATCCGCAGCGCATCGAAGCGTTGCTCTTTCTGTATTTCCTGGCCTTACTCATCGACGGTCTCGTCGAGCGAGAAGTGCGTAAGGCAATGCAGAAAAATGACCTAAAGAGTATTCCGATTTATCCAGAGGCAAGAGCTTGCCAACGACCGACTGCCGATAAAATCTACGATCTCTTCCGCGACGTTCGCCTACAACAAGTCACTAATGCAGGTAAAACTCAAAAGATTCCCGACGAACTCTCCGACATCCAGAACCTTGTCCTAGGATTGCTCAATATCAAGCCACATCGATTTTTCGAAATTCAAGAATGAAATTCAAATATACGCGCGTCGGCAAAGCGCGGAAAGCCAGGTGGTTTGTATGGAAGCTTGAGTAAATTAAACCATTGTGAAATAACCGCTTACATAACGGGGAGGAACAAAATGAAGAAAACAACAGGTGTCTTAACTTTATTCATAACTTTACTGTGCGCTGCCAGCTTTGCGGGTGGCCTATCAAGTGGCGGCGGAAACGTCGTTGTTTGTAACCAAGGTAAAAAAGGGGAATCAGTCGAACTTCTCGACCTGTACGAGGCGCGGGCCCAATATGGCCTAACACTTATCACTTCCGCTGCGGCTTATCATGATCAAGTCAAGGTATCTCTGAAGCGCTTAGAAGACGCGACTTCCATTTAGTTGCTTTTCTCCACAATGATTGTACCTCGGCGCTCGCCCAAGCAAGCGGGCGCCCCTTCTCCATTAGAATCTT
>PLEQ01000098.1:669-7206 GCA_003136475.1 Deltaproteobacteria bacterium | reverse complement strand
TGAACGATCACTGCCGTAATGCCGCCAAATGGGGCCTTCTATTTCGAGGGGCCCTCTGCTCTAAAACATCGCCTTCAACAGACGCCGCTCGATAAAAAGGTCATCCGATGACATTTTTAAAATCAAAGCTCTGCCCCCATTTTTCTTAGCAATTTCTCATTGCCTTAAGATCGTTCATTCCCTATCTAATCTAAGCCATATCTACATTCTTTGAGGAAGGAAAGTTCATGTTCACTAAATTAAAAGTTTTAGCTCTAGGTATATTTCTTTTTTCGAGCGTGTGTGAAGCGAGTCGCATTAAACCGCCAGGGGCTGACACCGCTGTTCGATGTAATGAGAAAGGAATATCGCAGGAAATATGTAAAGAGGATAGAGATCACGCCATTGACTCAGGTTGTATCAATCAGCAAGAGCTGCGTGAGCTCATAAACTACAATGGTTGTCCCATTTGTGATCGACGGAACAATTATTTGGCCTGGTGCCCACAAGGTTGCTTTATCCGCGGTACTAAACTTCTAGTATGGGATACAGTTCAAGAGAAACAAGATTGGGTTGCCATTGAGGAGATTATCGATCAATCCAAGCGTTTCAAAGTGGCTTCAATCAGAAAAGATGCGAACCTAAAGGATTTGAAATACGAATTTCTCCCTATCCAACTTACAACCGAAGGTCCTGAATTAGAACCGTTGGTTATTCTCACCACAAACAAAAGAACCCTGGGTATTACAAGCGCCCACGGAGTTGTTCTTGCTAATGGTCAATTGATTGCTGCAGAAGACCTTCGTGTCGGCGATCACCTATTGTCAACGGATTCATTAGTAGAACATATTTTATCTATTGAAAGGCCCCTAGCCGACGACTTAGTGTTCAATCTTTCCGTTGAAAGTGAAGATGCAAAATCTCATCTGATTTTTGCGGAAGGTGGTCTTGTTGTCGGAGATCAATTTCTCCAGTCGTCGCATTATCTCAACAGCACTTTGTTGAACTAAAATGAATATAATTGCTCCTCTAGCCATTGTGCTGTTTCACGTAACTACAGTTATGACTCCTTTATTTTGGGGAGCATGCTCGAATTCGCATGGTGAGGAGAGTCATTCTTTTGAGAATCCAGTCTGCGTTGATTTGAATTGCAAGATTAAGGAAATTTTGAATTCCGCAAGTCCTTGTAAGACCCTCGAACATTGCGATACGATTGATGTCACGCTAAGACCAAAATCACACATGAAAAAATCTCATTCTGAACGCATACTGGTGATTGATCGTGACATCAGGCTTGCGCCATATACACGTTACAAATCAAGAGTTCTAGATCACTTGATTGTGAATAAAGAAGGCGAGTACATCTCAAATCCACAAATGCTAAAAGTTCCAAAACCTGTGTTCGAAGTTTTGTCTGTTCTTTTGGATGAAGAAAATCCTTCGACTCCAGCCTTTCAACTCAACGCTGTCGGGTCAACTTTTGTACGCTATCTCACGTGTCTAGTGGACAACTCAGGGCACGGAGAAGAGATTTTTGGAACTCTTGCGGAATTGAATCCAGAAGCTGAGTTTGTGCTTGCGGATTTTTTTTATCTCAATAGAGATGGTTTTTGCGAAGCGAATAGAAGTGCAGAGGCTCTTGAGAGATACAAAAAGAATCTTCGTAAGATTTCTAGCTCTTTATCCGAAACAATTGAGAATTATCAAATCGACTATGTGAACATGTCCTTTGGCCATGGGAAGGAAAAATTTGAGGAGAGTTGGGTTCGTTCATGTCAAGGACGCACTCCGAATAAAGAATTCTTCTTAGAGCTTCAGAAGGTCCTTTTCGCAGAATTTTATGAACCCCTATTTGCAAACAAGAATGTTGTCTTTGTTCAGGCTGCTCCATATTCGATGAGAGGGTTGGTTCTAGGGGCTGATCCTGAATTCTATATAGATTCTCAAAGTATTGATAATCGCTTAGTTGTATCTGGATTCTCTGAGGAGGACCCAAAGCTACCTATACTTGGTTCTAACAATACCGGTCTTTTGAAGGATCTTTTTATGAAAGGTCCTTGGGAGAGCGTTGACGTCTATATCAATTTCGGAGTTTCCCATACTTATCCTTATACCAAAGGGCCGTATCCAGTTTTAATGTCTACCGAGGGTGTAGGTGCGGACGCCCTCTTCACACGTCCTTCGGCATCATCAGCAACGCCTGTCGGTCTGTCTTACATGAATTATCTAAAAAAATCGCGACTCATCGAAGGTTCAGGTCAAGATCTTGTCTCGAATTTCAGAAAATATCATCAAGGAAAATTAGTGGAACCTGCGCGTTATAAGCAGTTTGAAATCTATCGTTTAGGAAGGCTACCATGATGCTACGTATCTTAGGGTTTTTTATTCTAAATATTCTCTACATTGCTGATGTGGGATTCGCCGTAACTATCAATCGAGATAGGGGAGGTACTCATCTTATTTTTGAAGGTGAAGACCTTTTGAAAGCTCATGGTGAAGAGGACTTTGAAGAGGATTGGCTCAAGAAGGACCTGACTTACAGAGGAGACTGCTATGTACAAACCATGCCAATTGAAATTCCTTTCCAAACTTCCGTCAATCTAATTGTGCATTATGAAGCAAAATGGAGAGCTGTTGTTGATGAGGTGAACAATCTATCCGAAATAGAGTTGGCTCGTTTTGATCTTGCTTATGAGAAGAGTAACGGAAGATCTCATAGAGAATCTGAGTTTCTCATCGTTGCCGATCTTGGTGAGTTAAACTGGCATGCAAAAACTATGGATTTTACCTACGTAAGTGCCGCGACTGAAAAACCTAAGGAAATCCACTTTAAAACCATGACTATTCCCAATGCCAGCAAGAATATTCGGGCCAAGATGTGTGGAATTGGTCCATCCACAAGCATTCGTGTTTCTAAGATAGAGATGCGTTTGAGCAAGTTCGATGACTTTATGACAGCAAGAAATTTTAACTCCGACGATCTTCTTCACTGCTATGACACCAGTCTTTTTCTTAGCAAGTGCTCACTTTCCAAAAAAAATCTCGCAAAGTCCGAGCACCCTGTGATGAATTATAAGGTCGACCTCGAATTTGACTGTGAAGGCCATGAAGTTGAATTTAACCTCGAAACCGATAGGTCAAAAATCAGCTTGCATCCGCAAAAAGGTCGTCAGGAAATTACATTAGAAGGCAAACAACTCGATCTTCTTGATGCCAATCCTAAGAAAACACTGCAAGCAACTTTCAATCCCGGTTGTGTTTTGAAAATCTATACTGTCGAAAAATCAATCTCTGAAAATCAGAAGAGAGAGTTTGAAAAAATAAAACAAGACTTGGAAGATCTTCGTAACAATTCTGCTTTGAGTGCTAAAGCGTTTTCCGATTTGAATAATTTGGCACAGATCATGGTTGCTTTGAAGGCGAGTTTGAAACTGATGAACTATCAAGCTCAATCTGAGAAAGAAATGCGGACTGTGATTCAAGGTATCCTTAAAGGTATGGAAGAAAATGCGAGCGGTGATGTATGGGAGAAGGTTCTCTATGAAAATTCTCTTCTGGAAAGAGAAAATAAACAAGAGATCTTAAAATTGCGGAATGCTTTGCAAAAAATCCTGACAGATAAAACTCCGTTTCATGATATTTCCTTGGAGAATTTGCTCTCGAAAACGCAGCTGGATTTCCTCTTGAACGCGTTAGAGAACAAAAAAACTTTTCTTGAAAACGACAAACACTACGAATATTTCAAGAAACTCGAAGAAAAAGCAAAGCAAGACTTGAAGCAAATTTGGTTGGAAAGCAAAGACTTCTTGGACTGGGAGTTAAAGAATGAACTTTAAATACTTTGTCTTGTCCTCTTGCTTAACTTCGAACCTTTTTGCGATCGATTTCCGCTTAGAAGACTGCTCGGATGCATCTTTGAAGCAGGGCTGTCAATATACCCGCGCGGAAGATCAGGTGAACTGTTTGAGGGGGCGTGTTCAGAAAATCAAAGAGTGCAATTCACGAATGGATTCANNGCTTCAAGAATGGGTTTACAAGAGTGTTCAAGAAAAGGGTCAAGGTGTTATCGATCCTTTGAAGATTGAAAAAGTGAAGCACCTTCAAAAGATGAAGGAGTTGGAACAACTGCTCAAATGGCACGACATTAATGTCAAATCGACTTCGGAGAAACTGGTCATCTTGGTCAAAGACTTCACAGAGTCTTACCGCAAAAATGAAAGTGCTTCCGTCAAGAGTCTTCAATACTTAATGGATGAAACCCTTCGTGTGAAGGACTATCTCGACCTTATTCAGGTGCGTTTTGAACTCCAATCCTTGCTTGCGGATGAAAAGAGTCTTAATCAGCTTTACTTAGATCGTAGTGTTCAGATTGTGGTAGAACTTCAAGGCATCGAACATTTCCTTAACGAGAAAATCAAAGAATATAAAGATTACCTTCAAGAAACCAATTTGACCGAATCCATCCCTAAATTCGAGAAGGAGCTTTCGATTGCAAGAAGTATCGGCGACTATGCCCAGCGAAGGGCTTCTCAAATTGAAGGGATTGGTACAAAAATAAGCCAACATATCACCCAACAGCTTGCTGAGAAGGAAAAGCTTAAGTTGAGGGAGCAAAGGGATGAAGACTTCAAAGTTTCCCGTCATGTGGAGCGAGAAACGGTTTTCTACGAAGAGATGACTCAGAAGATTCGTAATGCTTTGCTACTTAGTGAGCGTTCTGCGTTCTATGACTTTGAGTTCTTAGGAGCGCGTTACAAACACATTCAGACTCTATTGAATATGAAGTCAGTGTGCAGCGAGGAGAACCTTCGAGCCCCAAACCATAATTGGATGGTGTGGGCGTGTGGAAAATTTAAGGATCATGCTCCGACTGCACAGGAATACCTTTCCAAGGTTTATCCAAAAACAATGAAGAACGCTCTTCAGACTATGGAATGGGAAAGACCTGAGTTTAAGAAAGATGAGATAAAGAAAGTCCGTGATTTTTTGC
This sequence comes from Deltaproteobacteria bacterium, assembly GCA_003136475.1. GTDB lineage: Bacteria > Bdellovibrionota_B > Oligoflexia > Oligoflexales > Bog-1112 > BOG-1112. The sequence continues at coordinate 2,237 of PLEQ01000098.1, read as the reverse complement.
ATGATGGTGACTTGATCCGAGCAATAGAGTCTTATGATGATCTTCTTAAGGACTTCTCCTCTTCCCCGAAAGGAGATCAGCCATGACTCGTAATTTAATTTTTTTTATATCCATTCTATTTAGCACACATCTTTTTGCGAATCAGACATGTTTTGAGATCTATTGGAGTAATAGTGGTAGTGATAGTGGTACCACAGCGAAGCAGAAAGACTACTCTGTATCTTTTGTACGCTTAAATCAAAAACCTGTGCATTTTTCAACAGTTCCTGGAAGCATACGCTACCATTCGGATGGCATAATCGGAGCTTCTACCTCCAGAGGGTGTGCAGGAAATAATCTTCTAAATGTTGGTGTCAATTCTCTCCACTACTATTATCACATTGAGAATACTGCTTACATAAAAGCTGGTTGGTTTGAGTCAGTTCTGGTCATGATCGGAGGCAATCGACGTGAAACGATATGTCGATCTTTGCTTGCCGCAGGTCAAGTTGCGAATGATACATGCAGCGCACAGTTTTCCCGAACTTTGGACGAATTAAATCCCCAACTAGCCCAGATGATTCGAGACCTTGAGAGAGAATTGGCCACTCTCCAAAAATATTCGAAAGTCGATGAATTCAAACCACGGTTTGAAACAGCCAAACAATTGCTTCTCCAACTTAAGAGCATTGATTTTGAAAATATCAATGAAGCCGACTATGCTCTTTTCCAAAGAGCGCAAACCACGATCGTGAGTTTGAAGAAAGACATTGCTCAGCTTAAACAGGAAATTAGGGAAACCCAAGATCAGATCAAAGAGAACCTTCAGAACAAGAGCCGAATTATTCTCGACGAACTCAAGCAAGAAGGTTTGGACACTTTTGAAATCCCTCCTATTGATTTGAAAATTAACATTGAAAATCCGCAAGACACGTGCTCGAATGACGCGGATGATTTCAACNNACGTATGCCAATAAAGTCCTAGATACACTTGATTTGGCTTTGAAGTCTAAAGATCGTATTGGTTTCTTGAAAGAGGTGGAACTTTGGACAACAACAATTCCGAGCTATGAGAACATTGCCCTCAATAGAGAGAGTTTTTCAAAGAAGGAATGGGATACCTATAGAAAACATTACGACAGAGTTGCTCAATATGTTGATAAGCGAGTGGATAAGGACCTCTGGTTCAAAGATAGTCCTGTTCCCGTGGAAATCAGACAAGGTTTGAAAAACGAAATTCGAAACCTGGCTCCTGCGGAAAGTCAATCGCTCGAGTCTACTTTGAAAAAATTAAGCAAAACAGATTTAACTCCTGAGCAACAGCGTGGAATTGAGCTAGTAAGGGCTTTGATTTTTGTTGCGAAGGAAATCAAGAATTCGGCATTGAATCTGGTAGAGGAAATACAGGAGTTCCGTAATTTAGTTCGAGAGACATCAAATACAGTGGGAGAGGGACTCAAATGTGTTACGCAGGCCCAAGTGACGAACCGTGTAGGTAGCTTCTTCGAGTTGATGACAGGGAAGTGCCAGTGTGATGGTTCAGATCTTTCTTCAACTGAACGGATTTTTTCAGGAATAGAACTGGCTGT
>PLEQ01000098.1:0-632 GCA_003136475.1 Deltaproteobacteria bacterium | reverse complement strand
GCCTCACAAAATTCAAGGACAGTCTGTATACGCGTTAAAAACAAAATTGAAAGTTTCCGATGAAATAAAATTCAAGAGTGGAACCTTGTTCTACCTAGATGCACAGCACAAAGACCATTTGGAAGTATTCACTGATCTTGGAAAGTTTCAAACCGTTCTTAATTTGGATGGATCTGTTAATGTTGAAAAAATGGGAAGAGCAAGAGGGAGGACTATAAAGTTATGAAGATTGGACTTTCGGAAGCATATAAACTTTTCAAAGATATTTCTAAAAAAAATGCGAAGGCTTTGAGTCTGGAAGATTTGGAGCAGCGCATTTTAGAAGCCGATCAAGATCTTCTAGAANNATTTTGAGAAATTCAGAAAGAGAGTTCTTCAGGCAGAGGAGTGTTTGAAAAAAAGAGACCAAAAAGGTTTGTTCGAAAACCTTATGTACATGCGAATACATGCTGTCGGAGCTAGTGCAGAATTTGATAATTTGGTAGCAGTTTTAGATGAAGCCGCCTCAAGTATCCAAGGAGGGGGATAGCTCTTTCTGGTTTCAACACATCCCAAGAAGAGTTCATTATACACAAGGAAGTGAAAGAAAAAAGGCCCACCCTTCTATAGTCGTGTCCTTTCCAGAGCCGTTC
>PLEQ01000473.1 GCA_003136475.1 Deltaproteobacteria bacterium | reverse complement strand
CTCAGTCTTAGCTCCTCCGTATATCTAGCAATGGAATGACACAGGACAAACAATTTGAGACATCTTATGGAATCAAAACCCCTGCCAAAAATAGTCGCAATCGATGGGCCTGCCGGATCTGGCAAGTCCACCATTGCATCTTTAGTAAGTCGCAAACTAGGTTGGGACTATCTCAATACGGGAACTTTATATCGCCTGATCGGTTTTTTGGCGAAACAGAACAAGGTAGCGCTATCCGCAGAACAGGAACTGAGTGAGCTGATAACAAACTGCGCGCCGGCCATTCAATGGCGCGAAGGGATTTTCTATTACAAAGGTTCGAACATCTCAATGGACCTTCAAAACGAAGATATCGGCCAACTTGCCAGTGATGTGGCAAAGTCGAAACTGGTTCGTTCACTCTTACTTCCTATTCAGAGAAATTTAGCCTTGAGTGCTCAAAAAGGTGTCATCATCGATGGTCGGGATNNGTACGGTGGTTTTCCCCAATGCGGATCTTAAAATTTTCATGACGGCTGATTTAAAAGCCCGAGCCCAACGCCGTCTTAAGCAAATTCCTCAACAAAAGAGTACTCCCCTTCCCTCCTTGCAAGAGATCACCGATGATCTTAGGCGACGCGATGAACAGGATGCACAAAGAGCTATTGCGCCTCTTCAAAAAGCCGTCGATGCTATCGAATTCGACACCAGTGTCAGCTCTCTTGAGGACTGCGTCGCATCTCTAGTGAACTTAATTTGCGAGCGTTTATCTGCGTGATTGCGCAAGCAAGCCGCGATTTCCCAAGCTTAATCTACGTTCCTTACCGCACCGATATGCACCCCGGCATTGCCTCTTGGGATGGGAAAACCACGACTGTTGGGAAAGGCGTGACACAGAAAGGTTTCATGCGAAAGAAAGTGGTCGGGGCCAACCGCTTTGACCACGTACTCTTTTAAAAAAATCTGATCGTCACCATAAACCGCTTTTCTGTTCCCGATATACTCTTTGTAAAGATCTTGCATGCTAGGCGAATGAAACGCCAGTTCGAGTTTTTCACGGAGTCGTTTGGAAACCGCGCCCCACATGCCACCGAGCAGGGGGTCTAAGTGATTATGGGCATCACGCATACCGTGCAAGATTGCCCAGTCATTTTTCATCCAATCGGCAACAGCTGCGACTTCACGGGGATAGATCCGCGAATCGGCATCACGGACAATAAAACGATCGTATTCGGGCAAGTCCAAAATGTAAAAACGAGCGGAAGCTGAATTGTAGTCGGGGCTCTCTTTTACAACAGCGCCTCGGGCTTTGGCTTCGGCAATCGCTTCTTTCGGAACGGTTGCCGAATCAATGAAAGCGACGACGTCCCAGGTCGGGTACATGTCTTTTGCCATTTCAATGTTTTCCAGCAAGCCCTTGACATACTGCTTCTTATTGCCATAGATCGCAAAGACAACCGCACGCTTTTCACCCGGTCGACTCACAATGGCCTTGGCTTCTTTGAGAATCGTTGCGACCGACTTTTTCCTATACTCAGCCGGCGCTTCGCAGTTTTTCTCATAACGCGTCGCACAGGACCAAGTCATACAAACTATAAACAGAAGTGATGCTCTCATTTCAAAAATCCCATACATATTGCACACCGAGTTCCAAAAAAGCTGTTTCAAAACTATATTGCAGCATGTGGTAGCCTAGCAAATATTCGACGTGCCCCCACTTGCCAAGATCCGTTTCCGTCAAGACACCGATGAGTAGACCATAAAGTAAATCTTCATGCAGATCTTGCCGCTGAATGTAGGTTTTAGACTGCTTCCAGTAGTTGACATCGAGGCCGAGGATGGCACCGACCCGCTCCGGAAGAGCTGTATAATAAAATTTTATGGCAGGAGTGAACAGCACATTGACATTATCATAGCCGTCTTTTCTTGCGTTGTAATAGGCTCCTCGCAGCGTCAGTCCCAATTGGAAATCGGAAATGAGCGGATGCGAAAACTCGTAACTTGCTGTCGGCCCTAAAGTATCACCAAACTGATCGCTCAAGTCGCGCAGAAAAATAAAGCCACTCAGCCCCAAGCCCACATGATGATGAGAGTTCTTCAAAACTCGGGTGGCTGCCGGCGTCTCCGTCACTAGCGTCGACTCTGCCCAGCCATGCAATGCCACAAAGCTCAGTCCTAAGCTGAAAACTAGGGTTCTTAGTTGGCGCATTCATACTCCTTGTGGTAGGAGCGCTGTAGCCAGTCATAGTGCGATTTCTGGCAAAGACTACAGACTCCCACATTATGAATCATAACGGAATCATATCCGGAAAAGAGCAGGACCTTTTTAGCAGCCACGCCCTTTGAAAGATTGATCGTTTTGCCCTTGATGCGATAGTCTTCGAAAGCGATCGCCTTGCAGGGGCTGTATTGGTAATTTCCGATCTGCTCCCGAGCTAGGAGCTCTGTCACCAAGTGATCACTATGGGAGAAGTTATCTTCGCTGCCTGGGTCCTGAATATAGAAACGTACAGCTTGGCTTCGATCGGTATACTCGCGTTCTATGATGCCTGCTAACACGGCTCGGAGCTCACTCAAAGTAAACGTATTGACTTTGTCGATACTCTGAATGGAGTTGATCTTAGCACGATAGAGTTTGAGTAGAGACTGCCAGTTTGCAGGAGCGGTCCCTTCACCATTGATCTCACCATCTGGCAAACGCAAGGAATACATTTCGACATTGCGGAGGGTATGATGCGTGATCGTCTTGCCATGCAGCAGGACCGTGTCGGCAATTTCACCCGGATCACCGTCGAAAATCGAATAACCAAGAGCGTTACGCACCGAACCTAGGTTGCCTTTCTCGCGTGCTTGCCAATAATCTGCGCCTAAGCCGTCATCACCCGCATCGGTGGTGATAACAACAACTTTGCTATCAGCCGACCGGATAAGATCGTAGGCATACTCGCCCATAAACAACTGCCAGTCATCGGGATGGGGAGCCACAAAAATATGAGTGGCACTCCACGCGATAGGAATATTGACCCGTAGGGAACGGGTTACGGGCAGATTCTGTTCTCCACAGCTGCTCACCCACAAATAAGCAAGAGCCAGCGCAAAAACTTTACCAGGATTTCGCAAGTCCCAACCCCACATCAAAATAATAATTCGTGATGCTCAATCTCGGTATATGCGCGAGGGCAAAAAGGCTCACTTCCCAATTCGGGATGAGTTCAAAGAGGTTTATAATCCCGCTCGTAAGCCCCCACAGCGAACCTTTATCAAAAGCGGCATAACTGGAACTCATTTTGTTCTTAAGCCACCAATAGGAGAACTCAGGTCGCACCGTCCCCACCGAAGTGTACCACGCACTACGGACGAAAACCTGGTCGACGCCAGCGTTCAAAGACAGCATGCGCAACTGAGACGATTCCCGAGTATCATCACTTTTGAGCGGCACCCACTCTAAACTGGCTCCGACTGATAGTTGGCCGAGGAAGTTTTCGACAAGAGGCCACTCACCACTCAGGGAATAGGCAAATCCGTNNAGATAGCTCACGCCTAGACTGGCTTTCTTGACTCCAGACTCTGCAGCACAGACCCCTGACAGCGGCCCTAAAATTAGAAAGAAGATTGGAAAAAATCGGCGGAACAAACCTTCTCCTGACATGAACTTATTTATTATAGGGTGGAACCGTAAAAGTAAACAGTCGCAGTCGCCAAACGCTTAGGTCGGTAGCGACGACTCCCTAATATTTTCACCGAGATTAGGAGCCGAGTNNGAAAATTGCTTGGCAAGCACGTAACGTTGCAGAAAATTTTCTTTGCTTTCGAGAGTTTTCTTCCGCGTGCTCTCTTTTTTGAAGCCGTGGCCTTCGTCGTCGAAGAGGAGGAGCTCACAGGGAGCGTTGCGTCGCTTCAACTTCTCAGCAAGCTTTAGGGATTGTTCAAAAGGCACCACTTTGTCTTTTTTGCCGTGGATAAGAAGCAGAGGAGCTTTGATGCGGTCGACACGATGGATCACCGACCGCTCTCGCCAAATCTGTTCGTTAGCTTCTAAGTCACCCACCAGGACCGGGGTATAATTCTGTTCAAAACGATGACATAATTTTTCCAATTCGAAGAGATCGCTTATCCCATAGAGGGCAATACCCGCTGCCCAAAAGTCTGGCNNGCTCGCTGAGTGCCAAGAGCGTCGTGAAGCCTCCGGCACTCCCACCGGTGATCACCAAACGTTCTTTATCGACAAGTCCACGCGCTATAAGAAAAAGAGCTGCTGCTTTGGCATCGACCAGATCGTAGTCACCCCAATGGCCGTTAAGGCTCTGCTGAAAAACTCGACCAAAGCCCGTGCTGCCCCGGTGGTTCACAAAGAAAGAATGGTAACCGCGTGCCGCAAAATACTGGGCTTCGGCATGCCAGCCTAAGCGCACTTGCGCCGTCGGTCCCCCATGGATGTGAACGATGAGGGGGGCAGTGGCTTTGGTCCTATTTTGCGCCGGATAGAAAATTCCGGAGAGCTGGGTTCCATCCTGCGTTTGCCATTCCAGCAAGTCAGGTTCCACAAGATTTGCTGACTGGCAAGGCAGGTTTGCAGAACTGGCACGCAGGGTCTCATCTTTACCGTCATAGCTCAGGGTGACGAGAGCCTGCGGCTGCCGAGGATGCGAGCCGATAATCGCTAGACTCTCTGGCCCAACTGCGAAGCTATCGATTTGAGTCAAAGAACATGGCACGGGAGAAAGCGTGCAAGCTGGCAAAGTTACCTGGTGAAGGCTTTCCTTGCCTTTATTGTTAACGACAACAAAGATTTTTTTAGAATCTGCAGACCATTGAACTTGTCTCAGACCTGCCATCCAATCCGGACTGCCCATTTCACACGGTGCAGGGGACACCACTTTACACTGCCCATCTTTGAGCGCATGCAAGATTAAGGATCGATAACCCGACTCATCGCTAAAATAAGCGATGTATTGACCATCTGGACTAAAGGAGGGGTTAGAGAAAGCCACGTTTTTCTTAGCGAGGACTAAGGTCGCGTTGAACTGAAGGTGCGCAAGGTTTTTACAACTCGCAGTTGGTAGCTGCAACTGCAAAATGCACACACGGGATTCTTCCCAAGGCATAGAGCCGCGATCCCACTCCTGCCAAGCTATATGCGTGCCGGTATCTGAAAAGNNTTGCAAACACCATTATTTTCCCCAAGAAATAAAACAAATCGTTCGCAGGGAGAAAGGACTGGCGCGCCGAGTCCTTCAAACTGCGGACTGATGGCCTGCAGCGCAAACGATTCAAGATCCATGTGATGCAATCTCCGATCGTCCGCGGAAAACACCAACGCGTTTTCGCTGAGAGCATAGGAACGCCCCCCATACCCGATCGTGACAGAAGGTTCAGGCTGCGTCGTAAATGGCAGCTGGAGACCCGTCTTAAGCTCCTGACCAATCAATTTAGTCTTCGCGTCGGAGCTTTTGATGTAGAAGAGACAGTTTTTTGTCAGATGAAAACTTGGAAATGAGAGGGAATCAGAATAGATCACATGATCCTGAGGAAAAAGACTGCCTGTCACCGTATTCTCCTTTTATGACACATTCGATTTGGTGTGATCTTATATCGTGTTTGAAGTTCTTAGGCTATGACTGCTATTAGGGTGTGCAGCCGGCTGTGTAGACAATCCCGTTTATGGTCAGGGCCTTCGGCAAGGTGCTACTCGTGGTCCCTCCGATAGTGGATGTGAACACGGAGTTGTCGACTGAGAGCGATGCTGGCAAAGGACTGGTGCTGACAGATGTGTCGGTTGAAGTACAAGCGCCATAGCTAATATTATTCAGCGTCAGTAGAGCGGGCACACTCGTACTATCGGTGGTGGTGCCTTCGGCCCCACTCGTCACAGTATACTCGGTCCCGTCGATGGTCAGAGTTGCGGGAAGCACACTCACCGAGATACTTGTGTTCGTCTCTTCATTTTCCAAGATCGAAGTACTGATGACGGGATGATAGTTAGCAAGCAGGTAGTCTGACCGTTGCGTACTCCCATCACAGGCGGCGATCATCATTGCAATAAATGACAGAATATTCCAAATCTTCAAAACAAACCTCCACCGGTAGCCCTCTTCTTTTCGGCTTGAGAACGCCAATCTTCAGTTTTTTGCTATTTTTTACTGTCGCTTTTGCAAAAGCCCAGTCTCGGAGTAGCTAAGAGGCGACCCC
>PLEQ01000450.1 GCA_003136475.1 Deltaproteobacteria bacterium | reverse complement strand
ATAGAGAGTTTTTTTAAAATCCAACTCATATGAAAGTGGTTGCGATAGCAAATACGCTGGAGTTCTCTAGCTTGGTTGGCAAAAACGTGCTGGCTTAACATCTGATAATCCTCCGTTCATTTTTTGTTGTAAAAAAAAGTTCCAAACACACGGACACACCCATAGAAAAAGTAGGCTTGCGCCTTTCTTAAGAGTTTTTGATGCCACGGGAGTTCTTGGACGAGTTCGAGCATGTTATGGAGAAAGCGCTTGTCGGTATCACGTCGATGCTTTGAGCNNGTCGAGAATTTCGGGCGGAATTTCAAGAGGCAGATTCATCCTGCACCTCTCGAGGGCTGGAGTACAAGATCTGCGCCGTCGATAATCTGATCGTTCCTTGATGACAAGGATTGAGAATGAAACACAGGTAGGCTATAGACATAGTGACAGTCTTTCTAGGTAGTGCTCCAGTTGCATGGGCTACTTAAATGGATGGTTCAAAAGGCTGTATTAAGTTTGCGGCAAAACTAGCTTAATACGGCCTGCCTTTTTTTTTAGTTACTTGAAACACCGCATTTCATATGAAACCCCCTCTCTATTCTTTTAGTCGTCGATGCGTATTCGCAGTTGACTGTTGTTCATGCTTTACCTTGCTAGCAAGGTCATAAACGGAGTCGGATTAAAATCCAAGTCGTGGCAAACTTCTATCCAAAATAAGTTTTTCAATAAAAAAAGTGGGCCGCTATAAACCGATTTTTGGGCAAAATTAGCCCAACATTAAAAGATGGTTAGCGTTTCCTGTTTTCTCTGGAATATGGCAAAGGTTCTCCTCCCTGATCTTTGGTAGGGAATTTTAAAAAATTTGGGAGATCCTAATGCAAGAACTGGTTGAGATTTTGCGAGACGGCCTACACCGACACAGGCAAAAGCTACCATCATTGACACTGCGTTCTTTAGAACGCACTTCACAGGTTCCGCGGAAATTTTTTGCTCAACTTGAACGAGGAGACGCAGCATGTGAAAAAAACTTTCCACTACTTTTCGATTCTTTAAATTACTTGCGAAAACATGAGGAATTTGACGAAGAGGGTGAAAAAAAAATTAGCAGTTTGCTGAAAAAAATGTTTCCAAACTACGTTTTTGAAGCAGGTCAAAACGGGAGTTATCCGACCAGTATTTATGATCGGCTGGCTTTTTTAATTCAGATTCGCGCTAGTCATCATTGCGGTGTGACTAGAGAGGAAATCTTTGCTACTCTAGGGGAATCTGCAGCACCCGTACTAGAGGAAATGTTAGCCAAAGAGCAGCTCATTGAAAGCGAAGGAGCGGTTTATTTAGCTGGAAAAAAAGACTATTTATTGCCACTAGAAGGGGTTAAGTTTCATCAAAAGACCCTGGCTGATCTTGTGCGCAAGCAACGCTCTCGCTTCAACCACAGCCACATAGTCTCTGAAAAACTAACACCAGAAGCGTCTGAACAGTTGTCTCAGCTTTATTATGAACTCTATCAGAAGGCTCACGCCATCGTATCTGATCCTAAGAATCACGGTGATCTGCCATTCTTTGGTTTTGGAAGTTGTGATCTTTTTTCATACAAAGGAGTCCTCGATGAAAACGGCAAATAAATTAGTTTTGTTTTTTGTGTTCCTAATGACCATGGCAAGTCAAGCCATTGGCTCTGTGAAAACTAAGTTGGCAGACCACACTAGCGGTTGCTCACGTTCAACTGAAGACGACTGCCCACCACCGCCAGAAGAAATACGTAGCGTACGTAACTGAATTTTTTAGGTTCAGCAATGCGTCTCTATGTCTTTAACCTGTCTATAGAAGTTTGCAGCGCTGTATAGGCGCGGCTTTTAGGGCGAACTAGGGGGGAGCTCCATCGTGATTAGGGGGGAGAAACAACTGGATTAGGGGGGAGAAACAACTGGATTAGAAAGGCTTTACATTATGCTCCAGAGCGGCAAGTATAGACATTCCCATCCTTAATAAAGGTTTTTTGCGGATCCATTACACCTGCTGCTATTAAATCATGCATCGATTTTTTTATTTTTTTCAGTGCTTCTTTTTTATCAAAAGCGGGAGCGATACCCAGGAGTTTTTTGCATTTTTCGACGGAAATTTTCATTGTTGCCAAGTTTTGAGAAGCATAAAAGATATAAAAGGAAAGGCTATCTCCCTTAAGTGCTTGGGCGATTGATTTCTGAAACATTGTGTATTCTTGGATTTTGTAGAAAGTGATCATGAACTGATTAAAGCTAATTCTTGCTTTGCAACTTCTGCCTTCTCCAACCGTGATGACATCATTAATCAGAGGTCCGCGCCATCTATGTCCCCTGATATTCTGAAAATCTAAAGACATACGACGCAACCGGTCAAGTTGTCGGTGAACTTTAGAAATGTTTTGGCCTGAGCTCTCAACACCTATAATTCTCAAAATTTCATTTAGGCTAATTTCTAGTATAAGTCCTCTTGCGCCATCACGATGAAGCTGGGTTAACTCATTGACGAGTAGCGCAAATAGCTTCATATCTTCTTGATCACAAACAGGCCCAGCAACGATTAGAGTATCTCCATTAATCCATACATCTTTATAAATTGATGCAGCGGGCCTATCTTTGTCATGCTCCGCTTCGTTTACAATAGCCGTAAGTTCTTTTCGCTTATTTGGGGATACCGTTTCAAAAGCTGGGTTTCGTGAAAGCCAGTTCATAATGTGATGAGTGTTTTCATCAATTGCCATCAAATTTGGTGAAGCTTCTCCCATATTAAAATTCTCTATCTCTTCCTTTGGAATAATCTCAGCTTCGAGGGTATGTTCGCCTTTTTTCTCATTTAACTGAGGTGCTATAGGATTTATGGCGAAATCGTGCTTGTATAACAGTCCACTCCTCTCCTCGCGGTGCCTGAGCAGGAGTTTGACCTTTGTACCATGATTAACCTTGTCGACAATGAGCGTCTTGTAAATACCCTCTGATCCTTCTATTTTAAATCCTTTTTTTAGGTCTCTTGGGGCGATCTCATCTATAAAGGCCACCCATCTTGCTAGCGAATGGAGTTTATAGCTTCCGCCAATTGTCGAGCTTGGCGCTGGCTTATCTCTGCCTTTGATCATGGCAGAACGGTTGGCATGGTGAAGAATGAGGACAGCGCAGCCTAGAGTCTTTGCTATCTTTCGAAATTCTTTGATGAGGTCGCTACAGATTCTTCCATCATTGAGGTCCTTTGCACTCCAGTAACTTAAATGATCGATGATGAGTAGCCGTAGAGTGTTTGGGTCAGTTCCCTTCTTCTCCAAGGTCTTTTGAATGAGATCGACGAGAGATGGAACATCTACTGCGTTTTGAAGTTTCGTGCCGTTGATAAGATGGATGTTTTTATCAAGCGTTTGGTACTCAAATTCAGAGAAATCTTTTTTGATTTCACGTTGTCTTTGGCTGAAGACATCCATTGGGTCTTCAAGGGTTACAATGCAGGCAGCTCCACCAACAATAGGACCAAAGCCGAGGAAGTCCTTTTTTCCTCCAGAAGCGATCTGATTTGCAATGAGCAGAGCCACTCCGCTTTTGCCGCAACCACCAGGTGAACAAAGAATCCCAACATGTTCCTTTAAAAGACCTGGTAATACAAAATTATCATTTGCAGGTGGTACAGCTGCTTCGAGATCCCATCCTGAAACAGCATCGGGGCTGTCTTCTGTCGCGATTGTTCGAGCTAGGGGCTTCATGGACATTAAAGGTTTTATTTTTTCAGTGCTGAGAAGGCAATTTTCAGCTGCTTTGACTTGTGATTTCACGACATCAAGGCCCTCTCTAACATGGAGATCATTCCAGTCGGTTGGGTTGCCTTCGTCTGAAGAGAAAATAGGAAATATAGCAGGAGCGATTTTGGCAACGGCCTTAGCTGCAGCGCGTCCAGCATTGATCTCACCAAACTTGTCATCGTCACCAGCCACAATGATCGCAAGACCAGGATTGAGTTTGGAAATACTTTCTATGACAAGTGGTAAATTGCCACAATCGAAAGCACATACCACACGCGATCCTGTAGCCATGCAGATACTTGCAGCTGTTGCGAAACCTTCTGTAACGTATAGGGTTTGAGAATCACTTCCGGCACCTGTGAGTTCAAAATAGGAGCCTTTTTTCTTACTGCCTGTGACAAACAGTTTTTTCCCATCGGACTTAATGGTTTGAAGTCCGATCAGATTCTGGTTTGGTGAGGAATACATGGGAATAACAAGATCACCGAAATAGTTGATTCTAGCACCAAGAAGACCGTGAATTTTTTTTCGTTCTAGATAAGGGGATGATCCCGAGGTTTGGCAGCTCTGCCATTTTTCAAGAATACTGGACCCTTTGTTCCATAGGGGCTTAGCTGTAAAAGGTGATTTGCTTCGAAACGTGGCTTTATAGTCGGCGAGTTTATGGCTTCCAACCGTAAATGAGATTTCCCGGCCATCATGAGAGCCAATATACCAATGGGGCTCGCGGCCTGTTTCTCCATTGCCAAATCGATGGGCCTTCCCATCAAGGTTCAGATTTCTCGGAATTTCGATGGGTTGTGAGGCTAAAAAAGCTTCCAATTGTTGCTCTGGACCTTGCGTGGTACCTTGCTCCATAGACTTTTACTCCTAGTTTCGTAGGGGTTTTGGTTTAGAGGTCGTCTTCGGTTCCAGCCAAAGACGACCTCGCTGTTTCCAACCAGATAAATCCGTCCGTTGACCAAGCTTAAGCTTCCATGTCCATTTTGAGATTTTTTCTTAGAATGCGGAAGACAATTTCGGATTCAGACAACCTAGTTTTAGCAGCTAGGCCTTCTAATACCTCTTTCATTTCGCGTGTGACCCGTACCCCAACAGCGCATTCGCGGCGTTCTCTGCGAGTCCCTATGACATCTTCAATATCGCCATAGTTAGACCTAGCTCCTTCTATGGTACTTTTTGACGTCAACTCTTCAGGTTTTTTTGGTTCATCCGTCGCATCCTTTTTCAAAGGAAAAGCTCCTGTCTTTAGTGGAAGTGCGTCTTTTGCTTTGTCTTTGGAGGAGGTTTGATCTTTCATAGCGAAGCTCCTATAAGATTAGAGGTCAATTTAAGGTAGTTTTGAAATAAAGGATGTTCTTTATCCAGTAGACTCATTGTGGGAACCGGAAGTCCGTCTTGATCAGCGCGTTGTGCCTCTTGAACTTTGATGCAATGGGGGATCTCATCATCAAGAAACTTTTTGCCATATTTCTTAATCAAGATTTCCTTTGCCTTCACATTTACCTTGGCACCGCCCTTGTGACTTGCGGCACAGATAATTCCCAAAAGCTCGATGTTGTGATTTGCGTCCTCTCGCAGTTGCTCAGCAATAGCTAGCGTTTTTTCAATGGCATATTCCGAATATAAGGACGTGTCGGTGGGGATCATCAAGAAGGATGCTGCTCGCATAGCAAGTTGAGTCAACATCGTCGTTTGTGGTCCAGTATCGATTAAAATAAGATCGTACAAATGCTCAATTGATTTTAGCACTTTATCGAGCTTTTTCTCATAGCCCAAAACCCCGGATAAATGCTCTGGCAAGGTTGTAAGCTTAAGGTCTGCCGGGATCACGTGGGTCTTCTTCCAGTGTACATTTGCTTCCCGTACCACATCTTCAATATCTGCGGCGTCTGTCAGGAGATGGAAGATGTGTTTCTCATCCTGCTCCAAAGCTCGTCCCAACAGAATTTTTGAGGAATCACCTTGTGGGTCCATGTCTACGACAAGAACACGTTTTCCCAAGGCTCCAGCATGTGCAGCGCACTCGAGAGTCGTTGTTGTTTTACCAACTCCTCCTTTGCTGTTCGCAATACACACCTTTTTGCATTGACTACTCATTTGTTGTTGCTCCTTAGTTGGGTGCAAATTTGTTTGTTTAAATTTAGTACAGCATGTATCGCGAGGCCTCAACGCAACTATAACAATAGTGTAACGCTTCGTAAATGTTTTGCAAAACTTTTCGTACGATGTAATATATCTGTACAGGTGTACAAATACATCGTGAGGTTAAAATACATGCGTACAGCTTGCATTACGTACAATGATGTCGAAATGATTTGTGAGAAACTTGCTTCTTCCGAAAGTTCTCGAATCACCACCCGCATGGTGCGCGAGGAAATTGGTCGTGGTTCGCTCAGTACAATCAGCAAATATGTAAAGAAGTGGCAAGTCAAGAATGAGACAAGTGAACAGCCCAAGGCTACAGTTAGACAGCTTTTTACCAATACCAAATTTCCACCCAGAACACCTGTACGCCAAGCCTGTACAGCCTGTACAGTTCTGTATTCGATGGTGCTAATTGCTGCGGTAATTGCCCTGACACGATTCCTTGTGATCGAGTCGGCGGTTTTCTATGAGCAGTTTGGCCAAAGACGACCGATTGAAATGTCCCTTTTGACCGAAGCCTGTCTGCTCATCTGTGCCTTTGCGAGGCCTCAACGGAAAGTGTATCTGCTGGCCGTCAAATTGATGATGGTAGCTATCATTGCTTTTATGATGGGGCTAATGATGGTCGGCGTTGAGGGGCACACACAAACAGCGCAGACGACGACCGAGCAACTCCATGCTCAAATAGCCAGTATTGAAACCTACAATCAATCGCTGCAGACTTCGATTAAAGAACTCGAGAGCCGAAGCCGCATGACATCGGCTGAAAAACTTCAAGACCGCATGGCCATGAACCAAGCTCAGCTCTCAGAACTTAGGGCAAAGACGACTACCGCGACCACATTTAGTGAGATGCAGATAGTTATTTTGGTGGGTTTCAGAATTGGGGCGATTATCTTGAACGTACTTTTTGCTCATTTGCTTGCTTCAATGTGGGTTGACCGAAAAAGAGTGCTAGCTTGATTGAGCATTCACAAAAGGATCCTATGTCAAAATCCCAAGCGCTCCAAGATTTTCAAGGCATTCCAGGTGTCGGTATTCGTGTTGCTGAAGATCTATGGGAGTTGGGCTATCACTCGAGTGAGGACCTTAGGAACCAGGACCCACAAGAGATGTACGACAAGCTATGCAAGCTTCAAAAGACAAAGGTGGATCGCTGCATGCTCTATGTTTTTCGTTGCGCGGTGTATTTTGTGAATGAGCAAAACCACCAGCCAGAGCTACTTAAGTGGTGGAGATGGAGCGATCACAACCTTCAAAAACAAGGGAAGATGCCGTCATGACGGATCATATAGTTTCCAAGGAATATTTGGACCTGGTTGAAGAGCTTAAGAACCGAGTGACGGCCAGTCGTTATAGAGCAGCACGTTCTATAAACAGAGAGCTTCTCCTTCTCTATCACTATATCGGCGGCGAGATATTCAAGCGCCAAAACGCCAACGGGTGGGGCAGCAAAGTCATCGAACAGCTTAGCAGGGACCTAACCAGCAATTTGGCGGGATTAAAGGGGTTTAGCCCTCAAAATCTCAAGTATATGAAACGTTTTTACCAAGAATATTCGGCAGATGAAATTGGTCAACAGCCTGTTGACCAATTGCCATGGGGCCATCATGTAGCGCTCATATACAGCGTAAAAGAGAAAGAAGAGCGCCTATGGTATGTAAAGAAAGCAGCTGAACACGGATGGTCCAGAAACGTCCTTTCGATGCAGGTGGAAACGAAGCTATTTCATCGCGAAGGAAAAGCCGTCTCAAACTTCAAGGCCAGTCTGCCTGACCCTCAATCTGACCTGGTAAAACAAACTATTCGCAATCCCTATATTTTCAATTTCCTTGATCTTGGAAACGACGCCCACGAACGTGAAGTTGAGAGGGGTCTCGTCAATCATATTGAACGCTTTTTACTTGAACTAGGGGAAGGGTTTGCCTTTCTCGGTCGACAGTATCACATTCAAGTTGAAGATGAAGATTTCTACCTTGACCTCCTCTTCTATCACATCAAATTAAGATGCTTTGTGGTCATCGACCTCAAAGCAAATAAATTCAAGCCGGAATACGCCGGCAAAATGAATTTTTACCTTTCCGCAGTGGACGATCTGATTAAACATCCGTCGGATAACCCTTCAATTGGTCTTATCCTTTGTCGTTCTGAAATCGGGGTCATGGCGGAATACGCTTTGAGAGACATAAATAAGCCGATTGGTTTAGCTCAGTATCAACTCACGAAGGCATTGCCTGAAAATCTGAAGACAGCATTGCCGACGATTGAAGAGCTAGAAAACGAACTATCAAAAGATCTCGAAGGAAACCAGATGAAGATAAATCTTACAGAGAAACCAGAAATCGTCACGCTTCAGCCTGCAACTTTTGTTTACATCGAAAAAATTGGTCCTTTTTTGCAACAGGCTCCACTTGCGTGGCAAGAGTTTTGGGCGGTTGGGCAAATGGCATTTAACAAGGAAAATACGCTCGCTATGCTTGGGCTCAGCATGATCGACAAAAAGAAAAAAGGCGACGATGCCTTTATCTATCAAGCAGGTGTTAGCGTTAAATCAGAACTGAAAAAAATGCCGCAAAATCTCAAAAAGCGAGAGCTTCCATCCGGAAGATATGCGCGATTTCTCCTCACAGGTTCCTATTCTCAGCTTGCGGAAGCCTACCCACAGGCGTTTGAATCAATTGCTAAAGCAAAGCTCGCGATTCGCGATGAATTCTGCATGGAGAGCTACTTAAACACACCTGCTGATACAGCGGAAAATGACCTTAAAACCGAGATTCTTATTCCCATCCATTAGCCAGTAAAAGGAAATGACTATGGCGCGTGTCAGTACTTATTTAAACTTCAAGCGCAATACGGAAGAGGCCTTTACCTTTTACAGAACTGTCTTCGGTGGAAATTTCGAAGGAAAGATCAATCGTTCGCTGCAAGATATGTTCTGAGGTGCTTATTATGGCTTCTTCTGTGCTAGTCCGAGGCAAAAATCGATTTGTCTCAGGTGCTTTCTGCTTGCAATATGTTGTTTTTAATGATATTCTGTCCCATTTTCGAATAGTTTTGGAGTTTTGAAAATGAAAACAGGTATATTGCAAATAAGAGATGTATCCAAAAAGCGAGGTGACGAACTCCATATTAATCGATCTCCGATAACTTTGGAATGGTATAAAACAACTGATCATGAATCAATGATAGTTTTACAAAAAAAAGTCCTCCCCATTCTCGCAGAAGCATTTGCTGATGAGGTGAGAAATTTTTTACTGGATGAAAACCTTCTTATACGACAAGAATTTGCTTCGTTGTCTGGTCAAGGTCCTGACGGAAATCCTAACGACAACCCCTTCATTGCAACAGCGCGGTTAGATCGAGAAACGCGCGTTGCTGTTTCTCAGCATCAATGGGAAGAATGGTTTGAAACAACTGGTGGGGCTATGAAAGGTCTACCGTTCTCCTACTATCTTGTTTTGGCAAAGAATAACGTGGATGATATTTTGGGAATGACGGCTTTTTATATCAGTCCCAAACTGACCGAATTTTTTCCCGATTTTGATAGCTATACTACAGGCGATGTTTTGCTTGAACCGATGGCAATCAGTCCAAAAGCTCAAGGCCATGGGTTAGCTCGACCTCTTATCTTTTCAATCCTGGCGCTTGAACCTTTNNGAACAAGAGTTTGGATAACCCCGGCACTAAAAATGTATAAAGCGTTGGGGTTTTCGGAATATAAGCGAGAAGGTTTCTGTGTTCAGTTCAAGCACGAAGTTATGAAATAGCTTTCTCATTCTCACAGTTTTAGGCTCGGTGTTTGGGGCCCTACGTCAAGACGGCCCTCTAGTCGCTAATACGGTTGAGGAGTCTGTGAAGAAGGTGTTTGCTAGAGTCCAACAAGATTCGCGAAGTGAAAGAACTTCCAAATTTACGAGGTGAAGTAGGCCCCAAGAACAAAATTCCGCCATGTCTAGCGCCTCAGATCTAAATTTCTTTCTTTGCCAGGCTCAAAAGAAAACTTCGGTGCATCAACATGTTCCAAGGCATTAGCCTTCGCGGAGCTCTTCAACGCCCGTTGAACCAATTTCACTTTATCGTCGGTGACTATCTGGACATCATTTCTTGCCCTCGAAACCGCGACGTAAAAGCTCTCGCGAGAGGTATTTGATTGGGTTAGTGCAATGACCCTGTCAGCTGTCTTTCCTTGGGATGAGTATGTAGTAGATACGTGGGCATAATCGATAAACTGCGGTTTTGTGAGATCGATACGCACCGCTTCACCAGACAGCTTCAGGAGCATTGCGGAATCGTTAGACAAGCTTTTGACCGTAAATTCCTCGCGATTTTCATGTCCAGCGTGATTACGCCTCCACTCCAGTTTTTCCCCCTCAGAGATCTTGATAGTCTGTAACTGATAGACCGAAATATTCTCCGCCGCAGGATTAAATGCGAGGTGTTTAGGCCCATCTTGGACAAGGAGCTTGCCGCGTTCGATTCCTTCAACGACATATTGTTTGCCTGAGGAAAGTATCGCCGATTTTGAATTTGCGACCACGATGTCCCCCTTACGAAAGTATTCTGGGCAGCGACGCTGTGCATCGGTTAAATCCCTCGCTACAAGGGTCTTGAGCTCGTGTTCTTGGACTCCTAGCTCCCCAAAAGCCTTCTTTTTTTCCCGCAACTGGCCTGTAAGAAGCACGCGTTCATGGTTTGTATCTGCGATGATAAGGGTGCTTTTCCGCTCTTCCGGAGTCATTTTTTCATAGGATTTGACTACCGAATTGACTCGGGCTGATAGGCTTTTTCTCTCAACAATCTTGTCCTTCAATTGATCCGCAGCCCATTTGATTTTATGTGGCTGTTGGGTGGATATCGCGGCCACTGTTTCTTTCAGCTTCTTCTCCTTTTGGCGGACGGATTCGTTTAAATTCGCGACTGCGACACTGCTTTTAAGCAGTGCTTTATACGGATTTCCTGCTTCTACAGCACCAAGCTGGCGGTGATCGCCGCTGAGGATTACCCTTGTCTTACTTCCCTCTACTTTTTTCAATAAATCGTGCATGAGTTTGGTGGAAAACTTGCCGGCTTCATCAACAATGAGTAAGGTTTTCCCACTGGTCTTATCGTTCTTTAGGAATGAGTGAGCCGTGCTCGAAGAGGTGCCGAGTTGCCTGCCAAGAACCGAGGCTGAACTCGCATCGGGAGCAAGGGCTACAACTCGATAGCCATTCTCCGCAGCCATTTCTCTGACTTCTTTGAGTGCCCATGTCTTCCCGGAGCCAGCCACACCGTTCCAAATGAGGAGCTGATCTTTTGACGAAATCGTGGCTTCTAGAGCTTTTCTTTGATCGTTGGTGAGCCCAGAAACCTCTTTCCCTTTGTGATTTTGGCTGCGAATTAGAGAATCAAATTTACCTTTTCCTTCAGCCGCAATCTTGATGATCGCCGCCTCTTTACTTGCATGGTCGAGTGAAACCAACGAGCTGGATTCCTTCTTGCTGGTGAGCAAATCCAAATCTTGAAGACCTGCCTTTGCAATATCTCGACTTGTCGCACGACCAAGGTTTCGACTCAGGTTCTGTACGATAAGGTCAAGCTTTTTGATCACGGATTTGCGCTCTGTTAAATGTTCCTTGGCAAAATCTGTGTCCAGCTTTGATCCGAAAATCGATTTTTTACCCACCACTTCTGGATGCTTTATGCCGCTCTCATTGGCCTCTTTTTGCCACCGCGACTTAAGGTTTTCTGCCTTGATTTCGCTTTTTACTTGCCTGTCTGTCATGACGCTTACACGGTTCATTTTTTGATTAACCTGGGTCATCAATTCTGGCTTTAACTTCTCATAATTATCAACGTCATTGACGAGATTGTTGCGCTTCATGTCCTCGAATATGGCCTTGGCAGAGTTCTCCATGACCTGCTGTCTGCCTTTAGAAAATGTGGAGAGCTGTTGTTCAGAATAACCTTTGATCTCAAAAGTCCCATTGGGAATAAGAAAATCAAAGGAT
>PLEQ01000186.1 GCA_003136475.1 Deltaproteobacteria bacterium | reverse complement strand
TGCTGGATTAATGCGATTCGGGTCCGTGCAAAAAATACTACGCGCCTCCAGACCTTCGATAGGTTCTTTCCAAATCAAGAGATGGAAAATACGGCTTCTGCCAACATCCAAACAGTTGAGAGCCAAGAAGGTAGAGGGAGACTATTGGATACATAAGAATTGTTCGGCCAATCCACGCGGCATTTGGAGTCTCTTTAGTCATTCGGCCTGACCTAAAAATTTCACTTTCATGAAGAAGAAGCATCCAGACACCCCTAGATTTTGGGGAGAAGGTTTTTTATCTGACCATTTTTATAAATGATCGCAATTTTGAGGCGTGGAGAATTGTTTCTGAATTCATTTAAGAGACTCTTAAAAATCGACCAATAATTATCTATAATAGGCCAATTAGCGTCAAATCTATGGGAACGCTCAATAAATACAAGGTTGTCCTTTTGTTTCTTCAGTCATCCTATCTTCTTCACCAAGATAGCCTTCTTCATTCTTTTGTTGCTCTTCTCTCTCTGCTGCTTCTTCTTCCTCCTGAGTCATTTTTTCTTTGCCTTTGCCTTTGCCTTTNNTGCCTTTGCCTTTGCCTTTGCCTGTTCCTGGGCCTTCTGAACCTTTCAAAACAGGGGCATTTAAAAAGATCAATAAACCCACGCAAGATAAAACAAACTTACAAGATGGCCAGAGCCTAATATTTAAAAAAGAAGTCATGTGTGGTTGCCAAATGAACAATAAAAATTTCAAAATGCGATGTTCGGAAGAACAATAGGGGTCTCAAAATAGTAGTGAAGGATGTGCAGTAGGAGCAGCTGCGCGAAAACTAGCAGGCCAGCGAAGATTTGTAAACGATAATTAGTAAACCGCAGATTTTGGTAATATTAAGGTGGGGGAAGNNGTTGAAGTATGTGCGTGAGTTTTTCTGGGGTTTTTCCTTCAGGTTGGAGCCAATCGGCAATGCTTTCTTCCTTTAAAAAAATGGCGCAACGATCATAACCAGCTTGCAAAATTTCGGGTGTAGGCTCGTCGGTGATAAGGGCAAAGGATAGCGACTCATCCGGGGCTTTGGCATAAATAACCGGTGACCACATAAACTTAGAATCCCTCGGCCAAAAGGATACGAGTTTTCTTTTAGCATCCTTGGGATCCGTAACCCACTCCAAAAAACTTTCGAAAGCTAAGAGGCCATGGTACTTGCCAAATGAAGATGCCCAAATCTTGCTGGTGGTGAGCGTATCCAACCGAGCTGTGTTCAAACTATATTTTGACGGTAAATCCTTTTCAGCCCAGTGCGGGCGAAAGCGGTAGCGCATCGGGCGTATAACCCGTTTGCCACCTTCATGGTAAATAATAGGGGCCCAATATTTTACATAGACCCTTGGAGCGAGGGGTTTGAAATGCTTCGGATCTTTTTGAGACAGTTTTGCATAGGCCGTAAACGCTTGGCTAACCGGCTCCGCTTTGAATTTTTCACGAAGCGTATCAAGATCCTGGATGACTTTGAGGCAAAAGCTGATAGTGTCTACCCCACTTTTCTTTGCCTTAGATCTATCGACACTTTTGCCTGCAAGGTTTACAAAAGTTGGATGTTAGCTCTCACTTACTTATCACGGGGGGAATTGGGGGCACTGAAGGTCTTGCAAGCGCTGTTTTGAGCGGATCTACGATGGCGATGCTTAAGCACTATTATATGAGAGTCTGATTGAGCCAGGCTAAAACTTGGATTCTGCATCTTGTAGATCACTTTTCTAGCATTTTCACTGCGATACTGGTCAGCAAGACGCAATAGACGGTCAGCGCGACGATAGGAAATTTGGACACCTAATTCTGTGAGAGTAAGGATGACTTCCGGTAGGTCTCCAATGACTGCGATCTCAAGGGCGTTTTCGACACTATCATTCATAATTTCTAGCTTGGCTCCTTGCTTAGAAAGCCAACGTATAAGCTTCACATCCCCCAAACGGGCTGCGCGATGGACTGCGGTGTTGCCATTGCCGTCCTTGACATTAATACTGGTCCCTTGAGACAAGAAGTAACTCATAAGCTCATAGTTCTTTTTACCTGCAGCCTCAACAAAGGGATGAGCTCGGTCTGGACCCTGTGGGCTTTGGCTAGCGCCTAGTTGAAGCAAGGTTATTGCCGAGTGAGTTTGTTCTTGATGAATAGCCTCAATCAAGGGAGTTTTCAGACGATTATTCACTTGATTCACAAGCTCAGGGTCAGCATTGAGGATCTTCTCTATATCCAAACAATTACCAGAGCGAATCGCGTTAGACAGCTTTTTGCGAGGACTAAGCGAACTCGCGCGAGGAGACGTTTTGGCTCGCACGCCACGCGACTTGTCACGAGAATAGAGAGTTTTCAGTTTTCTACGATAGTTAGCGTGATCTCGTTCATTAAATTCGATGCGATTTTCAGAGTTTAATTCTATAGCCTGAAGCGCGGAGGCGGAAAGGAGCCACGAACTTATTATGAGAACATACCGCATTTGTAACCTCAAGATGGCTGTGAGAATTCTGGCACAACTTAGTTTTACATGACAAAGCATTAAAATTCGATCAGTGATGAATAGTGCTTAGATTTAGAGCAGTATATGAAAAGAGCCTGTCAAATTTGCGGACCTTATTTGCGACAGAATAGGACAATATTCCAACAGTACCTTTGCATAAAGGGAAAGAGCTTAAGAAAACTACGATCGAGTTTTTCTAAGAAAACGTAAAGGGACTCGATTTTTTTACGGTCTTTAATGATCTTCTTCCAGTAACGCTCTTTATTGGGATGAACACGATCTATAAAGAAGAATTTAAAAAATATAAGAAGTGTAAAAAACCAATACGCTGTGTATTTGAATTCGCTGAAATGAGTTTTGAATAACTTTAGCTGGCTAAATTGAATGGGATGCTCATCGACGGTTCGAACTTGGCTAGCCATGCGTCGATAGATATTGATAGCCGGATTATGTGCCAGCGGGTCCCAAGACACAAAAATCCCGCCTGGTACCAGGAGGCGTTTCGCTTCCAGAATCGTATTTTCGATAGCGACATGATGAAGAAGATTGGCAGCATGAACAATATCAAAACTCTGGTCAGGTAGAGGGACCGCATCGGCACTGCAGCAAAGCGTGTTCAGGCGAGTTTGGTGTTTTTCAGCAACTTTTTCGACGAGCTTGAGCATGCCTGGTGAAATATCCGAGGCTGTGACGAGAGCGCCTTTTTTCGCAAAATAAACTGCCGCTTCGCCAGCACCCGAGCCCAAATCTAAGATTCTCTTGCCTTCAATATTGCCTAACCAGCGCATAATAAGTCTGGCTTCGGGTGTCGAGCAAGTTTCGAAGCTCTCGTCCACCCAGACTTCTCCAGGATCCAGGCTTTGCGCCCAGGCGTCATGAAAAACGGCTTCCTTTTGCAAAATTTCAGAAGAATCCGAAGTTTCCTCACGCATATTCCAAGTCTCCTAGTTTTTTTCGCAGGCTATGGCTTCATGTTGGGGAAGTCTATAAGGAAAGTCAAGATTGCTTGGAAGTCTAGCCTCGTTGCGTTCTGGTATAATTGACTTGCATTGCAGAACGACAGAAAAACTTCTGGAACACGACTATGTCTATGACACTTGCCAAGACAGCGAACCCCTTTCTTTCCGTCATCATTCCCTGCTTCAATGAAGAAGCGGTATTGGACGAGCTCCTCAGCAGACTCTTAGCAGTTTGCCGACGGGTCGCTCATGATAACTTCGAAGCCATCATTGTTAACGATGGTTCGAGNNGACTTAACGTGGGCAAAAATTTGCGGCTATGTCGACCAATATCCTCAGATTGTCGGTGTCGATTTGAGTCGCAATCATGGTCACCAACTGGCGCTTTCTGCGGGTCTTAGGCTTTGCCAGGGGGATTTTATATTTATTCTCGACGCGGATTTGCAGGATCCCCCCGAGCTGTTAGCGGAGATGATGGAAATAGCAAAAGACCAGGCTGATGTCGTGTATGGCAAGCGCAGGCGGCGCGCGGGGGAGTCTTTATTTAAGCGTATGTCGGCCTCAGCGTTCTACCGTTTTATCAATATTTTTTCTGGCATCAAGATTCCCGAGGACACGGGTGATTTTCGTCTCATGCGGCGGCGTGTATTGGATATTTTTTTAGCCATGCCCGAGCGGCATCGCTTTGTGCGAGGCATGATCGCCTGGATTGGTCTGAAGCAAGTGGCTTTCTATTACAATCGGGAGCCCCGTTTTGCTGGAAAAACCCAATATACCCTGGCTAAAATGATCCAGTTTTCGATCGATGCGATTACCAGTTTTTCAACGAAGCCTTTACGTTTCTGCTTCTATCTGGCGTGTTTCGGAATAGTCTTATTTACGTGTGTGAGTGTGTGGGTCTTTTGGATATTGGTTCAGGGGAAAACTGTACCAGGTTGGGCAAGCATTGTTTTGTTGCTGCTTTTGACGTCGATCATTCATTTGTTTACTATGGGCGTGATCGGTGAATACGTCGGGCGGATTTTTGAGGAAGTAAAAAATCGTCCTCTTTATTCCATTAGTGAAATTAGGAAACATACGTGCTAGTACGAGGGCGATCCTACTGGACAGGCTTGGCAGTGTGTGCTGCGGTGACAGTGCCGATAGTGTTGGCGTTACGATCGTCGCTTGCCATCGACGAATTTTTATATTTGCACTGGTCTTATAAGGCATCCCAGGGTGTATTTGCCGGCACCGACTATTTTGCATGTCACTTTGCGTTTCTTCAAATGATCTTTGCCCCGCTCTTTTGGCTTGTTCAAGGTGCGCCGGAGCGCGCTGCGTTTCTAGCGCGAGCCGTATGCGCTTTGATGGCAGTTGGGAGTCTTTACTTTGCGACGCTTCTCTATCGACGGATGAGCGGTGGCAAAACTGCGTGGTCTCGATTTGAGACAGAAAACGAGCCGTTTCTATTGCTTGCTTCTGCAGCTGTTGCAGCAGGTTTCTTCTCGTTTTCGACACGTCTGATGGAGGTGCGTCCGGATAATCTTGCGATTTTTTGTCTGCTTGGCTCACTCGCCTGTTTGCCGCAGAAACCCCACCGGCTGCGCTCTCTGCTGGCAGGAGCTCTAGCTGGATGTGCGGTACTGAGTAGCGAAAAAATGCTGCTTCCTATCGCAATTTTGTTGAGTGCTCAAATTATAGTCCTGCTAGCAGGGGGTGCTAGTAGGACTCGTACCTTATCTCAGGTCTTTGGCGTCCAAGGTCGCGGGTGTATCCTGGGTTTTTTGGGCTTCATTGTATTCGGTGTCTGCCTTCTTGCGAAGTTTGAATTCGATCGTTTCTTTGGCAATTTATGGGCTTTAGTCGACTTCACCCGTCTTCATGAAACAGCTTACCCGCGTCGTGGCAATATATTTGATACCCCGAACGGTAGAGGTTTTATCTACCTAGTCCTTAGCTGCTGCATCGCACTTGTTGTGCTTTGGCTTGTCACCTTAAGCAAAACTCGCAAGGAATTGGGGTGGCGGAGGCTCGTGAGTTTGCCACTTTCTCCTAGCTACGGGGCTCTCTTGATCGCAGGGGTCTTGATTTATGCTTTGCAGAAGGCCCCTTACGCATACAGTCGCTCACTTTTGTTTGTGATGGGTGCACCCCTCATTGCAGATGCCGTTATCCGTGGGCTAGCAAGCCTTTTTTCCTTGGGTAGAAAGGGTGAGCGAGCTATCCAAGTCGTGTTGTATGCTGCTGTTTTCGTCAGTTCAGGAGTAGGCTTGCACCAGGCCGATTCACGTGTACTTAAGCAGCAAATGACAACGCTCTCCGAGTTGCGGCAACTAACAACAGCTGATGATTGTGTCTATGATAATTCCATGGGGGCTTTTTTTCGCGAGCACGCCCACTCCTATTTTGTGAGCACCGACGCCATGCTGAAAAAGGTCAAAGCCCAAGAACTTGCAACGCAGATTCCTTCAGCTATTTTGCAAGCTGGGTGTGTTGCGATGCTAGTCGATATTCGACAAGTCGATTTACCTAGATCTCTCGCTCTTTTTTTGCAAAAACACTTTTCCCCTGTTAGCCCCCACCTGTATCTGTACAGCAGCTTCCTTGAAACGACTTCCGAAAAGGGCGTCTACGCATTCTTTGCGCCGCAGACGTCTTGGTATAGTGTGGTGGCGCCACAAAACGGACAGGTTCGAACTCTTGCAGATGCACCTTGGAGCTATCGGCTCTGGCTCAAACGTGGGCCTAACCGGTTGCTAGCTTCGAACCCTGGAATCCGACTGCTTTGGCAGCCCCGAGATGGACTTTCCAAGCCTGCCTACACAGGCCCAATGGACATCGCAGGCTTCTCGCATCTTTGAAAATCTTAGAGAAAGAGTTCTGCATCTAGAACGGATCTCACGAAACGAAAACAAGGGTAAGCGCTAAATGTGTAAAGGCGGATATTTTTTCCTTCGCACTTTTTGAACAAATTGCGAGCGCAATCTCTCTCCTTCAGGGG
>PLEQ01000378.1 GCA_003136475.1 Deltaproteobacteria bacterium | reverse complement strand
GCGGCAGCTGAGGGCTGTGTTCATGGTTCGCTCGAGATGACGAGGAAGAACGTCCCCCCGAGCGGCAGCCGAGGGGTCGCCTCTTAGCTCCTACGTAGTATCATTCGAAATCACTATGTCCTAAGTAAGCGCCATTCGGGGGTACGACGGAACCCAAATTCCTCCAAAAGTCGAAGTTCACTCGCCCCCTTCCTGATGTTAGACTAAAAAAAACTCAGGAGATTAAAAATGCAACGGATCGTTTGGGGGCTTCTTTTTTGGTGCCTTTTGGAAGTTCATGCTTTGGCTATAGACGGCAGTTCCGGTTGTGGGCCGGCCTGGTATGTCTTTAAAGAGAACTCTCTTGTCTCGTCCTCACTACGTGCGACGACCAACACCATTCTGCTGCCGACGGTAACTTTTGGTATGACCTTTGGCACTTCGGATTGCGCCAAGCACAGCATTGTAGACAATGACAAACATAGCCTTTATTTCCTTGCGCACAATCGTGATGTGCTAGCGAGCCAACTCGCCCGCGGAAAGGGCGAACATCTGAATAGTTTCGGAGACAGTCTTGGGTGTTCTTGGTGGGCGCAAGACACTTTGAACACGGCACTACGCCAGCGTCTGGGGAGCTTCTTCCAAAGCGAGCTCGACAGCGTTGCGCTTTTGGCTCAAACTCGCTCCGTCATCCATCATGATCCGGTGCTCAGAGAGGCGTGTTCCACTTAACTGCCATACTATTTATGCTTGCCGGGATTTGGACTTCACCTGCGCTGGGTGGGGAGCTTGCCGCTATAGCGCATTCATCCGCCTGGCTCAAACTGCTTCACTATAAGTCCTCTACTTGGCGTCAGGCCCAATCGCAACTAGCGGGCACCAAGTTCTTTCTAGCACCCTCGGGAAACGTCGATCCCCTTGCGGAATTGGAAGCCACCCTGCAGGCTCTCCGCCACCCCAACAACCTTGACGAAAAGCAGCAAAGTGCCCGGTGTATTTTTCCGGCACGTGCGGAATTTTTATCAGCAAGGCTCGGGGAAAACTTTGCTCCAGTACCCTGTCCTGATCTCGAGGCTTGGTTAGCGGCTCTTGCGCCGAGCGGGGTGTCGATCGTTTTTGCAAGTGCCTACAGTTCCAATCCCGCTTCACTCTTTGGGCATACCCTCCTGCGTATAGAACATACACAAACGCCGGCTCTCTTAGCCTATGCCGTCCATTATGCTGCAGTGCCCGTCAACGATGACAACCCCATAGTCTATATGGCAAAAGGTTTAACAGGCGGCTATCCGGGTTTTTACATGCTTTCGCCTTACCACGACTTGGTCAGTTTATATACGGATGGAGAAAGTCGGGATCTTTGGGAATATTCTTTGAATTTAACCGCTGACGAAGCACGTAAGCTCTGCCTCCATCTTTGGGAATTGATGAACACAGCGTGGGCACCCTACTGGTTCTTCGACGAGAACTGTTCCTATGCCTTGCTTTCTTTATTGGAAGCTGTACGACCTCAAACCCATTTGCTCCAACGCTTTCCTGGCGTTGTGATTCCTTTGGCAAGCATTCGGGCTTTACGGACTGAAGGCTTTATCAGCGAGCTACCCAAGCGACGTCCTTCCCGTAAGGCCGATTCACGGGCCTGGCTCGAGAGACTCACCCTTGCGGAACGTCTCGCAGCGTTCGATGCCGCGCAAGCGCAGGAGTCGTCTGCCCGACCCACCACTCCAGTCCTCGATGGGGCTATTGCGATCCTCGATTATCGCAAGATGAAAAATCACGGGATCCTCCCACCGCATGAGCACAGAAATATGGCATGGTTCAAAGAATTAAGAGCGCAAAGGGATCCTGATGCCAGCGAGCTTGCCATCCATGCTGTTTCTGTTCCAGATACGCAGAGCGCAAGCCAAAAATTCCGCAGCGGCGCTCGTCACCAAAAAGACACCGACTATGCCCTGCTCACCTATACATACGGACTGCATTCGCAACTTGACCCCGCTGCAGGCTATGAGCCTTGGGAAAGCATAGACTACCTCAGCATCGATTTACTAGTAAGAGATCCCCATACCGTAGCCATCGACCATCTGCTCGTAGCCGAAGTAGAAGCGCTTTCACCGTGGACTTTGCTCGATCGACGTTTTGCGTGGCATGTCTATCTGGGGGCGAGTCGCTACTCAAACAGTCTCGTTCCCGAAGCAGCAGCAGGTATTGGCGAGGCCTTTGAAATACACTCCCATCTTCTGATCTATGCGCTAGGGGGTCTGCGGGTCTTTCCCACTTGGCAAACATGGCAAAGAAACAGTGGGATGGCAGCAGCTCTAGGCATTTTAGCGAACTGGGAAAGGCTCCGCATGCGTGTGGCCGGAGAAAAACTCTTCGCACCTTGGGCTGTGAACAGCAAAGTGTCCCTGGCTTACCTTGGTGAAGCTCAGTACGATTTGAGCCAAACGTTTTCACTCAGTCTACGTCGTGAGTACGATGCTTTGCGTCTCACCAATTACTGGCAGATTGCCGGGCTTTTTCGCTTCTAGCGCAGAGATTGTTGCAGGTCGTCCTAAGCGCCTGTTTTTTAATCTATCTTCATATATTCCCTAAACTCTTGGGGTAGAGCGCCGCTAAGCCTTTTAGCCAAACTTCTAAAACTGAGTTGGGAATGACTTCAACGTCGAAATGGAATTTTAAGCCACGGTGTGCGTCAGCACTTTTTGCTCTCTTGTATCTAGCCGCCGTGAACTGCGGGCCGCAACCCCAAAGCTTCGACGTCAGCAACTCTTCGGCATCGCAAGGCCAAGCCCCGACATCCCATCTCAAACTGGTCTTGATTCCAGTGAAACTTAATAATCAGCTGCAGAAAGGTCCACTGAGTCTGGTGGCAAATGCGACAAGTTTTTCCATTAGCCTAGCCGGCTGCGCCAGTGGCTACACATCCACAGCGACGGATGCCAGTACCAATCTCCAAGCTTACCAATATGACATCGGCTGCCTCGCCAAGCTCACGCAATTTGCGATCAACGGCAACACATACTCCGCTACAGCCACCGGGGCTAGCAACTTTACCACGTGGGCTGTCAATGATGTCGCTGTTTTTGCCAACACCACGAATTCCAGCGATCTCTTGAACGTTGCGGTGACCGCTCAGCTGGATAATCCTGTTGCAGGTACCGAGGTGGTCAGTTACTCATTTTATAATATTGCAAAAGGTGCAGATTCGATCTTCACCAAGGCGCAAGTCGGCAACGGGCATACCATGTCCGTGTCTGGGCAGGCGGCTCCCAACTTCACTCTCACCCAAGCACGCTATGTTGGCATGACGAATTTAGGACAGGGTCTCTTCGAATTCACTTTGCAATGTACGCAAGCCTTAACCAATAGCAACACAACCTGTTACGATATTATTCTAACGACCATGGATTACAAATTAGTCCAGGACACGTATGGCGGGACACTGACGCTAGCCAACGCCAATAGTATTTTTAGCACTGCCGGGACATCTGTTGCCTCGGGGGAGGTGGTTGATGTCGGAGCGGCAGACAACCATAGCAATACACTCGCAAACGGAGGTTTCTACACTAACGAGTCCAGTTACCTGACCGGCCCAACGACCATCAACTCGGCACCCAATATGCTACTCGTGATTCGGGCAACGGTTTCCTATCTTTATTTCAAAGTCGATGTTACGACACTTACCCAAAACTAAGATCTTTTACCTGCTCGGTGCCGCATGCCTGACTTACGCCTGCGGTGAGAATGGTACAAACTATGGCCAGCAGTTCGATATGAAATTCGCTCTGCAAAGAACTTACACCGGCCAAGACCACAACCAACTCCAATTAGACTTGGTCGATCCCACCATTTTTAGTTTTTCCATGGCTGGCGAAGGATTTGCAACGGATATCCCACTCAATAAAGAACTCTCACTGCAGAAAACCGTCAATCTCCGCTACTCCCAAGAAGGGACCTACTCTCTCACACTCAATATAACCCGAAAAGACGGTGTCAATTTTATCAGTCAAAAACTTCAATGGACCTACAGCAAAAAAGTTCCCCCTCTAGCAAATGCTAAATTCGCTGAAGCCGCTACCAGTACGGGGCTTGCCCATCTCTTGTTCCCACCCCAACTGGATCCTGACATCAATGAAGTCTGGCTCCAAGGTGATCTGACTACTCACCCGCAAGGACAGTGGTATAGCATTCCTCCTAATCTCGATCTGGGTGTAACCGTATCAGCTCCGGACGGCATCAAAACCGTAAACATAAAATATCGCAATATCTATGGCAATGAGGGCCCCGCAAAGACCTTGAGCATACTCAAGAAAAGTGTCGGACCCAAAGACTGCCAAGCTATACCAGCAGCGACTCAGACTTACAAAACGGATATTCAAGTTTTCCTTGCGGCAGAAAACAACGGTCCCTTGTTCTATCGTTTTTCCGGGGACGTCGAAGAAACCGCTTGGATACCCTTTAGCGGGCAAGTCGATGCGCCGGTCACGCTCAGCAGCGGGAATGGTGTCAAACATGTTATAGTCGCCATGCAAGACATCGCTGGAAATTCGTGTCCCAATATTCCTCTCGATTTGACGGTGAATAGCGGCTACCCACCCTACCAAGTTACGGTGCAAGGGAACTTACTTTGGACAGATGCCTTGGACATCGCAATACTCCCACGCTATGACCATTTGCCGAACGATAGCATCGAAATGTTTATCAGTGGTGATGTGCAGAATTCGCCATTGACCGAGA
This sequence comes from Deltaproteobacteria bacterium, assembly GCA_003136475.1. Lineage (GTDB taxonomy): Bacteria > Bdellovibrionota_B > Oligoflexia > Oligoflexales > Bog-1112 > BOG-1112. The sequence goes on along the minus strand of PLEQ01000378.1, from coordinate 1,455 downwards.
CTTGGCTACCCCTGAGTTCGCCAATCGCTGTCGCTCTCAATCCCGTCAACGGGAATCGCTTCATCTATGTGCAATTTCGTAACAGCCAAGGCGTACTCTCCGATCGCGCTTACGTCAGTATCTTTCTCCAACCCTTCCTGCTTGCGCAAGCCGGTTCTAACGGCACGTGGAATCTCACGCCTAGTCATTTTACCAGTCTCAGTTCGATGACGATCAGCGGCTGTCAGGAAACCTACCAAAATATAGGCTTTCAAAGCCCCCTCTTATGCACACCAACAGCTAGCGAAGTGACAGCCAAATACTTTCTGAGTGATAAGTCTTCCCTCACACGCTCGGCTTTGATTCCTTAAAAAAGGCAAGAGAAAAAACTCGTAGATCGCTTACTTTAAAACACGTACCCGATCAGCAGGTTCAAAGCCACATAGGACCAGGCATCGTGAACAGCAGAGCTACTGAGACCACCGGCCTCTACGTCAAGAAGATTGGAACTGACGTTGACGCTTTTTTCGTTAAAGGACTGCATCAGACCATCCAACGCTAGTCCGAAGCGAACATATTTATCGATGGGGCCTCTGGCGTTGGAAACTATCGCCAGTCTCGCCAGGGCACCGGGTCTAAAGCCATGATTCGAGTAGGTCGTTAAACTGGAGTGTTCAAAACGATCCCCGTTGACGGTCGAAGCGATGGTGGTTTGGAGGCTGAGGCGCCCAAAAAAAAGTCCTTCGCCATGCACTTGGAGATCAAAACCCTCCGACAAGGGTAAGAGGGCGTTCAGAGCCAAGCCGAAAGCATTGTAGATGCCGCTATAACTCAGATCACTGACATTCAAAAACACCGGGGAAAAATGTCCACTCGCTTCCAAACTAAAGGGCCAGTGTTCATCTTCCAAGTTGAAGATCGCTATAAGTGGAATCACTCGGGTTTGCGCGCTCACTTCAGTTTTCAAAACACCAAAGGGCGTGTAGCCCGAGATCATTCGAAAACCAAAATCAGCAGCAGATACACGAGAGAATAGACAAGGGAAGAAAGAGCTTGCGATGATTAAACTTGGCACTCTTAAGTTCATCACTTTGTACCGATTGCGTATAAAAAATGAAAGCCTGGATAATGCTTATTATAGCATAGAGCGGATGGATGCGAGAGAGCTCGCTATCTCTGGTCTCTGACTATTTTTTATACGGAAGGTTTCCTAAAAAATCCTTCTTGCCAAGATCCACACCATTGTGTCGCAAGATCGCATAGGCTGTGGTGATATGAAAATAGAAATTAGGTATAGCATGTTGGAGAAGAAATTCTTCACCGCTAAGGTACTTGCCTTCCCACCGAGGTCTCGCTATTTTTCGCTCTTGCGCTCCCTTGAAGTCGGAGACCGAAAAATTCCCTAGATAAGCCACAACACTGTCGATACGAGCCTTGAGTTCACTGAAACTCTGCTCAGTATCAGGGTGGACCGGC
>PLEQ01000077.1 GCA_003136475.1 Deltaproteobacteria bacterium | reverse complement strand
GGCTTGGTCCGAAATACGCACTTTCTTTATCCCTGATCTCACCGATGAGGATAATATCCGGATCTTGTCGCATGGCTCCCTTAATCGCAGATGTCCAATCAAAGAATCGTGTGATCCTCTCGTGAACGACACCAGGAATTATCCGTTCCGGAGGGTCTTCGATCGCAATAATCTTCTTTCCAGATCTATCTAAGGAGCCAATGCAGGCTTGTAGAGTGGTGGATTTGCCACTGCCAGTTGGACCCGTCACAAGGATGAGTCCTTGCTTTTCACGAAGTGCTGCCCTTAGATCCGCTAACACAGAATCGGCTAGCCGTATTTTGTCGAGACTAGGAGTCTCTTCGTCCCTAATAATACGAAGAACTGCACATTCACCAAACTCAAAACCAGGGGAAAGGCTTATTCGATATGCGCTCTTGGTATGAAGAAGTCGAAAGGATGAATCTTGAAGTTTTGATTTGTCGGTAAGATCAAGCTTTGCGATCTCTTTGAGTTTGTCTACTAGAGATACGCTATCGTAGGGATCTTTAATGAGTTCTTCCTCAAGAAGATCACCATGCACGCGAAATCGAATAGCCAATCCGCTGACTAAACTCTCCACATGAACGTCCGACGCCTTATATTCGTTAGCTTTTAGAAAAATTTGTCTCCAGAAGGAGGAAAAATAATTCTTCTCAACTAAAATGTCATCGGAACTAGGTGCTTGCGAAAGTTCTAACATGGCTTCTCACTTAAAGGGTTTGCCCAAAGGATCACGAAAAATACCGTCACAGACATCGCGTAGTAACTTAGTTTGAAAATACTTTCTAATTTCGTAGCGAACAGCTCCCTCACAACTATTCCAACGCCATATGGGACCAATTTTTGTTTTATAAAGAGGCGTGCCAATTGAGTCGCTAGCGTTGCAAGAGATCTTTTCAAAGATTGTGTAAACACGTTTTTTGCCGGGAAGAAGGCTTCTTCCAAGAATTTCCTCATACTTTGCACGTGCGAGCTCTGCACCTACCCAAGGAAAGGTCTTAGCAAGCTTTGCGGCATCTTTTCCAGCTTCAGACCCTTGGCCTAGAGTTCCTTCAGGGTTATTAGGATCGGGCCTTAAAACTTGATCGCGAGTATCTTTTTCACCGATAAGTCTGAGCTCTTCCTCACAGGCATAATGACGTTGATGTGTTCTTGAATTGGGTTTGTGGTCGCTATAGCTGCATTTTGCGGAATCAACGACATAGCGTTTGGGATTTTGGACCTTTTTGTAGCGAACGATTTCCCATTTAACAACAGACACATAGAAAATACTTTCGGGTCTAAGGCATCGTCCAAAACGGTTCTTTTTCATGCAGTGTCCACCATATTCGGCATGACATTTTTTAGCTTCATGGGATCTTTCAAAATCACTGAAGTTGTGGTTTTGATAGTTTGGACGGTGCTGAGAAAAGCTATTAGTGTCCAGGCTTGTTTCGGCTCTTGAATACATGCCATGATCTTCACCCCATACATGACAATAGGTGCGCTGTTCAAAAACTGGCTCTTCATCTAGCCTGGCTGTTGCATCTGTTACTTTTGCTAAATCTCTATCATGAGCATCTAAAATAGTATTTTGAGATGAGCCTTGGATTTGGTTTTCTTTTTTAAATAGATCTAGTGTTGCTTTTTCAGCTAGTGATGAGCTAGCGGCAAGTGATGCTAAGTAGGCTAGTTCTCTTGCAAGATTTTTGGCTTCAGCAAGAAGCGCAGAAGGGCTGTAACTTGCATCGATAAGCCTAGGATCACCTGGAACAAGTAGAGCCAATGATCGCCCCATTAGCGTGTCAAATCCGGGCCATAAATTGATGAAATCACTAAGACCGATACCATCAAGAAAGTGTGCCAGGTCATCGAACTCGGTCCCTAAACTCTTTGGCAGGTTTTCTTCCCAGGGATACGCCAAAGCCCATCTCTCCTGGTTACCTCTTGGTAAGCCGAACAGATCATGAGCTAGGAGCTTAAATTTGAGTGCAGAATTTGCAAAAGCGTAGTCAGTCTTATAGATATGAGTCGATGCCCGAGGAACTATCGGACCCCAAAGGGTACACCAAGGCCCCTTAAAACTACTGACCAGATTTGCGGTTTGAGAAATGATAGCCTCTGTACTACCAAGAATCGGAAAAGAACACATTCCTAATCCACGGTAGGATGCAGGTAAGTTAGAAATAAGAGAATTCACTTGATCACTACTACCTAGAGAAGCACCAGATTCTTGAGCTTTTTCAGCTATAATGCTTGCTGTTTGATCCCCGATGCACGAGGCCACGTTTGAAGCTGTAGCGATTCCTCGGATTGCATTTGGATTTAGGTAGTCTAGAAGTCCTGTGTCCCAATAGCTCCAAGCGTCTCTTGCCATCGCAACAGGACAGGTCATTGGCACACCAGGAATCTTCCATTCAAAGCCTCCTTTTTGACAAACACTTAAATTTTCAGCCATAGACTGAGATAGTCCTACAGGCCAAATATTGGTTTCATAGCTTGGCATATCAGGATTGTCGTTAGCCCTTAGACGAAGCTTCTCAAAGGGGATAAGAGCGGCTGTTTTTAACGTTTCTCTTAACTCACCAGGGCCTGGTGAAATATCAACATTCGTTACAGATTTTATCGATGAAACTACTGTTGAAGCGCCGACAACGCTAGCGAGTAGAGTATAGGGGCCTTGCAGATCAACAAAAGCTGCCACAGCGTTTGCAATCTTTCTATTGGCTGAATAGAGAGCGTTGGCTGATGCAAAAGCAGGATAAGGATCGTTTCCTTTCTGAGCAACTTCAATAAAGTACTTTGGCCAAAAGTATTTATATTTTGGATACTTACGAGTTTCTTTTTGTATACAGAGATTACCGATCCAATTGATACACACGCTATCACTTTCTTCCCCTTCTTCAATCTCTGCAAGCGAGTGTGAAGATAAGACGTGGCAAGCGTTTGGATAGTCTTTCTTTAGTGCAAGAGTTATCAGTTTTTCTGACGCGACACGAGCAATACCATCGCTCAGGCGAGAGATTTCTTTGCCTGCAAGCGAGAGGTCTCCACGATTACTAACAACTTTCTCCGCGCAAGATGCAATTGTAGATCCAATAATTTTTGAGAGTTCTACGACATGGCGATCGATGATCTTTTTAAATTCGGGTTGCACATCTGCCATCAAACCTTGAGAAATAAAAAGCAATAACATTACAAGAGTTTTCATGCTTTTCTCCCATTGTGTGACGACATCTTTGCATAGCTAACGCGAGGCATCTCTCCTCGAACACCATCGACGAGTGAGCGAGTACGTTGTCCCATAGTGTAGGACGCAGATTTGATATGCGGACTTGCTGCTTGAATCCCTTTGCCAATTCCTTGCGAAGCAAGGTTGACGGAACCACCCATTGCAGAGCTGGTTAAAAATCCTTGAACAGAATTCGATAGCCAAGAAACAAAACCATTGGCACCACCACCAGCTAACCACGAGCCTACGATCATGGCTCCACCCAAGTAACGAATAATATTCATCTCTTGCTCAATCATCGCGTAAGCGAGTGGAGTAAAATCAGTTAGCAATTGTTTAGAGGCACCTAGATCCACACCGTAAGCGAGCGCTTTAATCCCCTCTGAGCTTGCTAAATCTTGAATGCCAAGCTTTGAAAGCAGCATCGAATTATTGATGGAGCGTGAAGCATTGATAATAGCTGGCGTCAATGCTGCAACAGCCCAAGCTCCCGACCACGCAAAGAGAAATTTGAAGGTTCCAAAAAACAATGTGAGCATTGCCAAAGGACATAGAATCTTTAAAAGAAGTTTTAGTGCTGCCAATTGATAAGGAAGTAGCTCCAGTCTCTCTTTAAGATCTTTAATCGAGGCACCGAGTGAAAATGACCATCGGTTTTCCATCCAGTTTGATAGCCAGCTTTTGGCATCGGAGAACCTATAACCAAACAGGGTTGTGTTATCACCAGCAATCAAAAGCTCTCGAAGACTTTTATCTGTTCCTGCCCCTGCAAAACTTGAATTTTCACTTAACCAAGATCCTTTAGCTCCTTGATCACGAATGATCCGTGATTTTTCATATTCAGCAGCTTGTGCAAGGGCTAAGTTCATAGCAAGATTGGCAAATTTAGGAGATTTTTCTTGCCAATTTTTTACCCATTTTTCCATGCTACCTTGCTCTTCCTCAGTGCCATCAAGATTACGGTTGGCTAAATAGGTAGGATCATCTTTTAAATCTTCCATCATCGCAAAGCGCAACATGGCAATGCCATCAAAACAGTTATGATTAGACTTTACGTTGCTAAAAGAGTTGTCGTTTCTTAAAGCTTGTTCATCAAGAACGACTTCTTGAAAGCTTAAGATCGTTTTTCCCGATACATAATCTCTTGTATAAACAGTTTTAAAATTAAAGATGTCATCAAAATTAGCTCGCTCACCATCTTTTTTAAGGGCATTTGGCAGACAATTAAGCGTAAAGCCGTAAAGAAGTGCACGTGCTTGATCGGATTTAAGTTTTGCTCCGGCAGATGCAACTAGCATTTCAACAGCAAGACCGGTTGGTAAGTTGTTTCTAGCTAAAGGGTCTTCAGAATTGCTTGTGAATTTTGCTATGCCCTTTTGCAATACAAATGCCGTTGAATTAGAAAGGGCATTAACAATGCGATAGGCGAGCGGCTTTCCTTGTGAAGGATATGCTAGAAGAAAAGCCAGGGCCGCATAGATTGCCCTTTTAGAAATCTCTTTTCTATGAATTCCCCAACCTAGAGACATGATCGAAAATGTAAAAAAACTCAGTAGAACCAACTGAAAGAAGCCAGACGAATAAATCGATTGTGTGATCGATACTAGGGCAGAGTCGCCTAGATTCGATGCAAAACGAATAAGAAGAGTTTCATCTACAATTTTATGCATAAATCCAACTATAAATTTTTAGGATCACTGATTGGATCGATCCATCTATCCTTGCCTTCAGGTCTGATTTGAACACGTGAGGCTTTCAGGCGTTCTAACTCGCTGTAGAATTGAATTTGCGCTTGGATATGGTTGCGATCTGTTTCACTACGAATACGAAGTGATTCTTTCTCAGCTTTCAGCTTTGCAATATTGGCTTTGCAATTTTCTTGAGCAGCTGCTGACTGTAACTTTGGCTCTTTTGCACAGGCATCCACAGCCCTTTGATTAGCATCTCGTACAACATCTTGAGTATTGGCATAGGCAATCGATTGAATCAGATGCTCAAGAACAAAGGAAAGTTGTGAATCTTTATTATAATATTCAACACTGGGTGTTGAATCCTTAGGGACAACCTCAACAATTTCGTAGAGAGTGGCAGGGTGTACGAGCAGTGCAGGTAGATTTCCAACCAAGGAAAGTCGATATACTGGAGGAAGTTTAGCAAGATCTGTTTTGCAGCTTTCTCCATCGCTCGGATAGCAAATGCCTCGTAATTTTTTACTTCTGGCATCGACTCCAAGTTTATCCCAAACCTTTTCATGATTGATTACAAGATGACGTGGCAGTGGCCCTTGGGAGCTAAAAGTTCCTAGGCCATAACGGAGGGCATGCATCAAATCCACAAGCTCTACAAGATAGATACCTGTTCTTTCTATCTCATCTTCGTATTTTTTCTCTGCTGCCGAACTCCAAAATGTGCCACCATGCTTAACTTTGGCACTTGCCGTCATCGATATCCCTGGGAAAAATTCTTTAAGCCACGTGCAGCTTTTTTCAGAGACCGAGTAGGCTTGACGTGAGGAAGAATATTTAGGATATTCTGTCTCTTTACACGCTTCCTTAAAGAAATCACGTGGATTAAACGATTCCTTTGCTTGTGCGCTCACATGTTGAGACTTTTCATTCTTCGTTGAACCAGCATCTTTGGATCCCAAAATACAAGATTCAACAGCAGCATTTGAGGCCATGCCTTTGTTGGTGTGTTCTTTAACGCAAGAACTTAAAGACACGAGAGCTGTTCCGGTTTTATCGTTTAGCCCTTCAAGCATTTGGCAACTATCAAAGGTGAATCTAAGGTTTGCCTGAGCCAAGGCTTCAGCTCTGTTCAAGATGGCGCAGAAGGTAGGACTAACGTTACAAGCCAGCATTGATGGCAAGGCTCCGGTAATAGCCAAGACCGAATCTGTTGCCTGCTTTGCTAGACGGCTTCCCACCTTTTCCCAATACTTCATTGTTAAAAGTTCACGAGGCAATTTGATAACTGCCGTACTCCAATCGGTATAACCGCAAACCTGTTGTGCAGAAAACTCTATAGATTCATCAAAAATCGTAACTGTTTGCGCATCTACTGGCGGCCGACGATGATTGATGTATCCAAATGGTCGAACAAGAGTCTTGCTGCCATAAGTTGATACTTCAATGGAGTAAGCAAAATTGCTGACGAATATAAAACAAAGTAAAAGATAATTTTTCATAGTCCTCTCCCGTAAGGATGTTCATTTGCCATTTTATCGAGCGCTTCTTCCACGCTGAGCCCTTTAGTGCGCAGATCTTTGTAATGGGCTTCTTCTTTGTTATTGGTAGTGACGAGTGCATTCATAGTGATGCTTAAAGGAATTAAGAAAGAGCCTCTAAAATCTGTTGGCTTGGAAATTAGATATCCTTGCGAATAAAAGCCTTTTTTAATGTAGAGATCATTGATGATGTCAATGTCCGCTTTGGAAAGTTCTCCTTCTAGATTTTTAATCCGCTCTTTTTCTGCATCACTTTGCGGCAAGAATAGTTTTTGCGTAGCAATTTGCCAAAATGCCCGACCGCCATCCGTTTCCGTATAATCAGAAAGTTCGTTAGTCAAAGCAATGGCTTGCGCGCCAATTTTTCTTGCTGTTTTAACAACGTTTCGCATGAAGCGGGTAGCTATATCAGAAGATTCTTGTGATTCTCCTCGAACCAAGACTCCAAGCTCTTCAAAAACGATAAGCTTTCTCAATCGACGATCTGTTTTTTTAAGATCTCTGGCAATTTTGAGAAACGCGAGCTGTGCAGCAATAACTTGTAAACGTGGATCTGAAATCCCATCAAGATCATAAACTACAAGTTTGCACCCATCTGTTTTAAGATCACTCTTTTCATGTGCGCAGAAAAGAAAACTAAACTGCCCCCCTTTATCAAAAGAGACGGTTAAAGACCTAAGTTCTTCAAGTGCACGAATAGCGAGATCACGATTGGTATCCTTTTTTTCGGCCGCGACGGGTAGCTTTTTTTGGATATCAACCCATGTAAAGTGTGGGTCGCAATCACTGTCATCAAGCCTCGTTGTGTTTCTTTGATGATCAAGGGCACTAAGCTTGATCGCTTCGGATAGAAGTTCTGTTTGAAGGCTTGATAATTTGACTCCGGGATTGATTTTTTCAATCGCATTTTGAAGAAATACGACCGTTAAAAGGACATCATCCTCATCCCAGCTTTCATACGAGAATGGCGAATAGGGATTTTCCTTTAAAAAACTCTCACTAAATGAAACGATTTTACCTTTAAAAAGATCGCTTAGTTTTTCATAGGAAGTCTTTTTATCTATAACACGAATGATTCCATCGTCAAATCGCCATAAAAACTCGATGAGAAACTGCGCCATCAGACAAGATTTTCCCGATTCGCTATTTCCGAGAATACATAGATGGTTGTTGCCACCTTTATTAAACACATCAAAACTTGAAGGGAGCCCCGAGCGCGATGACCATATTCTTGCTGCTTGGGGATCAAAAGAGCATGTGTAGATAGGAGCAAAACAAAGACCACGGTTTAAAAGCACAAAACGGCACCGCCCGTTGATTTTATGAGCCATCGAAGGGCAATTCATGGGAAGGCTTGTTACGATCAAATGAGGGGCAATCTGTGCCTCTCGAATTATAGGAACTCCAGTTGCTTGAATGGCTGCACTGATAATCTTGGATTCGAGATCTTCATTCACATCGTAAGCAATAAGTCTGAGCGAAAAACAGCCAGCTGGATTTTGGTTGTGAATCTCTTCTTCAAAGTTAATAAGATCTTTAAATATTTTTTGAAAAGATGGCCCTTTTGCAAAAAACATCTTCTTTATGGTGTGTCCAACGCTACAACGATAGAACCCATGGCTTAAGGTCCAAACCATTTCAAAGTTCTTAAGCGGTAAAAGATCAAGAAGGTTCTTTAATCGACCCAAAACAAAATATGTCGGCAATTCACTAAAGGTAAAAACACGGATGTTTCCATCTTTAAAATCAAAACCATCATGAGTGCCCAAAGCTGCATCATTGATAATATTTTGATGAAAAGACGCTACGCTTTCAGCGCCAAGACTAAAGCTTGGAGCTTTTCCACGCAAAAACACTGAATTGAAATAACTAATAACTTCCTCGCAACTTAATGGTTGCAGAGTAAGCGAAGACTCAAGAAGCTTGTTTTTAATCTCTCTTAGAAAGAGCGCCTTTTTCTTTTCAAGATCTTCTTTAAACGGATAAGCCTTGAGTTGAAAAGACAGGGATTTCTTCGGTGGTGTCCATCTAATGCAAAGGAAAAATCGGCGTTTGACGATACCAGAACTCAGGAGATGTTCTTCTTCGGCCTTGATGATTTCGCCAGCATTGTTTCGTTGCTGATCATGATTGCTGAGAAGTCTTTCGTGCTGTTCACGTTGCGAGCAAATAATTTGGACAACTGTCGACTGATCCGCCCTAATAGAAGGCACGCCATTAATCATCTCGGCAACAAATTTATGTAGCGAAGAACTGGCCTCTAAAAGCTGACTTTCAGTTAGATGCTCATCGGCGATTCCATCCAGATGAAACATCGTTGCTAGATCAGAGTTTTCAAGAAGATAGATGCCATCTCCAAGATAAGCTCTTAGTCCAATGTGACGATCCGCAATACTTGGTGGCAGCGTAATCTCGTCTTTTAACTGTTTAGTTTTATTTTGAAGAAGATTGATCATCGTCTTCAATCCTTCTTAATAAGTCATTAAAAGTAATATCTTTTCTGCCTACTTGCATAAGAAGCCAGTGTGCTCCAATAACGTTTCCACTTTTAATTTTTGGATAGACCCGTACCTTGATAAATTGAGGTTCTCCAACCAGCGGATTTTCCGAATGGGAAGCCTCTTTTTTCTGATCGCGAAGCATATCTTTTTCGAGTTCTTTTTTTCCATCTGGTGCACTCAATGAACAGCCAGTAGCGAATAGAAAAAACATTAAAATGCTTAGAAATTTCATTTTTGATTCCCCTTGGGTTTAAAAAATTCTCTCGGAATTTCTACATTGTAACGATTGACAAAATGGATCTTGGTACCAGGAGCTAGAGCTAAGGTTGGTTCCATCGATTGAAAAAATGAGGCGATGTATTTTAGAAAATCTCCGTTGGCTTCTAAAACTTTACCTCCAACGTAGCTAGACTTATTGCCAGTTACATTTTTGACGGTATCTTCACGATGTTCTCCAGCTTTAAAAGTCTGTGTAGTGGTTTCTACAGCGGATAGTGCTGACCCATAAGCACTTGTGATTTCGCCTAGAAATTTTAACGCCGCAGCTTTTGCCGGACCCTTCATAATAAGATCACTCTCTGTGCCTCCATACTCCTTAGCTGCACCAACTAGAACTCCGTCAACAGCAACCGTAAAGACTCGACCTTTTTCTAAGACACATGTCATGTCTCGCGCTTGACCACGTACCTTTTGACTATGAAAGTCAGAGGTAACGGTGCGTATTTCGGACCAAGCCG
>PLEQ01000069.1 GCA_003136475.1 Deltaproteobacteria bacterium | reverse complement strand
GTACGAAATCCGAAAAAATGAGCTGCATTCCGATAGTTTTGCCGGCCGAAGCTATTTAGCGTACTTATATCTTCTCAATCATGATTTTGAACGATCGATGTACATTCTTAGCCAAGAACAATCGACTCTCGAAGAATATTCGGCCGAGGCAAAACTAAATCTTNNTGGATTCGGATCCCAGAGCCTTGAGCATAAAAGTTCAAGCGTATATTTTGTTGAAAGTGAATAGTTTCTATTTCAAATACGACGCCGATAAAATTGTTGAAGAGTTTAACCACAAAGTGGAAGATCCAAAAAATAAGATCGATCCAAACAAAGTCTATTCGAGGTGGCTCAACGGCAACGATAGAATTGGCCCTCAATATTTTCCGAACTCGCGCTTAGAAAAGCTTGTTTTCAAGGAAAACGTTCCGCAAAATACAAGTGATTTTAAAGTTGTGAAAGGCTTAGGATCTGATGTTGACGTCGATAAAATTAGAATGCTGGATAAGCTTACAAACGAGAGTTTTTTTAGGGAAAATCAAAATTTAGGGAACGCAATTTTTGATGTCAATACTTTTAAAAGTAATTTTTATGAGCTCTATGATATAGCTCGAACATCTGATGAAGCAGGTATTCCTCAGCGTTTAGAAGATTGGCTAAGAAAAAAATTTCCAGATCTGGAAAGTGAATGCCAATCAAATCTTTGCGCTGGGATGAATCGCAAGGATTTTTACAAGCAAAAATTTCTTAAATATCTCGACTATCTCACCTATGTTGTAGATTCCGACCTAGGTTTTTTGCTCAAAAGCTTTGCGGTTCTTGATACATCAGACTCCATTAGAAAAGAAATTCCAACAACTGAAGCTGTGAAAATTCTAAAATCTGGAAATGATGACCACAAGGCGCAAAGAGAAAGCACCAAGAAAATATTTGAAGAAATTTTTGGAAAATTATTTGCCGAAGAGAACGCGAGGCAGTCAAAGACAAATCGTTTTGAGCCCGAACCGACGGTAGGCCAACAATGGACAAGGGGTCTACGGATAGATCAGACGAAGCCATTCGATCTTTCGGGCTTTAATTTTCCAAATTTTGACGATTTTAAACCCTATCTACTTTATGATCCCATTATTTCAAAAGATACTATAGATGCTGTTTTTGAAATCAAGAAAACTGAAGAAGGTGCCGGTATTCGCAAATTAGTTGAAACTCTTCAGTCTTATTCACGCAAAGCCAAAGACAGCTTTATGATGCAAAAGCTTCAAGACCTAGCGCAACGTTTGACTAAATACTCTGTGACAAAAGGGGCCGAAAGCTATTCGTTTCGCATGGCTAGGCCCGCGGTCATCGAAAAATTCAACGAACTCCATTCACAAATTACGATCGAAGCCAAAGCCTTGCAGAAAGATGTTCTGGCGATTCGCACGAAAATAAATAATAAAATCGAAGAACTTCCGACTGACCTTCTACTCAGCACCCATGAGCGTATTGCACGCGCGGCAGGACTCAAGAAACAAGCTAGCGTCGACGATGTCTTGTTTCTCTATGCTTCAGCTAATCTGCAAGATCTTGCCGATAAAATTTCCTCTCAGGAGAAAACCCATATTTTTGCAATGCTCAAATTGGCAAATGATTTGCTTGCTAAGAGCACTTATCTCAACAAGTTGACGGAAATTAAAAATGTTATGCAAACTGTTTTGGCTGATCTAGAGAGAGGCGCCAACCTTTCTAGTGAGCAAATGCGATCACTTGTGGAAAAGATGAATCAAAAGCGGGAATTCATAGTTGATCATAATATTCAACTCCTTTTCGTTGAATATGTGAAGACATTTTTACTGCGAAAGGAACAGATTCTAAATTTACAGGGCTTTGACATTATTGAGAAGTTAAAAAGCGATCCCAATAGTTTAGGCAGTCTTTTAGAGATGATTATGGGAGCTGGTAAGACCTCTATTTTACTACCTTACCTAGCAAGCCAGGTCGCTAAGAATGGTTACTTAAGCATAATCCTTCTCCCCGAGGAACTCATACCTTCGATGTCCCAAGAGCTCCACGAAAACTTAAGCGGCACTTTTTTGAATTTTATCGATGTTGTGAAAATTGACCGCAAAGCAAATTCGGATCAGGACTCGCTAAGAATACTGCGTGATCGGATCGAAGNNTCACGTCCAATAGTAGCATTCAAAGCCTCTACCTCATGTTCATTGAGGAAATACGGAGTGGTCGTGAGCCCCATGTCGATGAAATCCGTAAGATATTCACTCTCTTCAAAGAGAAAGGACTCTTGACTATTGATGAGGTAGACACCGTTCTAGACATTATGCGGTCGCACCGTTTCTCCATTGGCTCTGCAATAGAAGTTAATGAGCATATTGTCGATGCTGTCGCGTTTGTTTATGCACTTATGGAACGCGACGAGAAACTTTCTGTTTATTTGCAAAAGCCCAACTTCACCGAAACCCAATACAAAAATGATATAAGACACCTCGTTGACATTTTTTCTGATATTTTCGAAAGCAAAGTGCTTCCTGAAGAAATAAAATCTATTTTCGAAACCGACTACGTTGCACTTTTNNGTGGCTGAAAACCATCAGGGATCAGCGAGCAAATTTCTCAAGGATTTTTTCGCTGATTCAGATCAGATTAGTCTCAGGAATAGAATTCAAACGATCAAGAATCCTGCTTTACGAATATTTCTTGCGACTGCCTATCGTGAAATCAATAGTATTCTTCCTCTAACATTAGCTAAGACCTATAAAATTCAGTATGGCATTTTTCCTCCAGCAAAGTGTGACTATATCAGCCTTACAAAAGGGCGCTGCGCGAATGCCGTGGCTATACCTTTCCACCTTGGCGAGCCCATCCTAGGCTCCAGGTTTGGCAGTGACCTCGAGGCGTTGAATTACTTNNAGCCAACGAACTCAAAAATCAGAAGGCGCTGTATGTGAAGGCCAAGGGTAAAGCAGGCGACTGGGAGAGTTTTCAAAAAGTTCTGCCGAATGTCGATATAGCTTCTCTATTGAAGAGCATTTCTTTCCAAGACCATGAAATATCGGCTAAGATCCGGGGACTTGCCGCGATGATAAATACGGATCCGTTGAAAATTCTCTTTCTGCTTCGCAAGACTCTTCTTTGGGAAGCCAAAAGCTATCCTATGCAATTGGCCGCAGATCCCTTTATTTATCCAATTCTTTTTAATAGAATTCAAGGCATGAGTGGAACTCTTTGGAATCGGCAGACCTTTCCTCGTTTTTACGATTCTGAAAAACTTTCGGATACTATCGAAAGATCTCTTCTCCGGCTTGTCAATGGTGGCGGATCAGGTCCTGTGATTTACAATTCCATTGAAGGGCAATCGTCATTAGAAAGCCTCATTCATTCCTTTAAAAATATCGAAGATTGTTCATTAATAGACTTTGGTGGCGTCTTTAGAAATTCTAAAAATGCCGAACTTGCCAAGGAGCTAATTGACAATGGACAAACGGATAGGACATTGCAAGCGATCGTCTACTATGATGAAAATGGGAAAACGAAAGTCTATCATCGTTCAACAAGGCAAACGACTCCTTACGAGAAAGAAAAATTGCCAAGAGAGAAGACCTGTGCTTATTGGGATCTTTTACATACTACTGGCTCTGATTTAAAAGTTCGATCCGCTAGTCATGCTATTCTTACTGCAAATAAGGATAGTACCCTCAGAGGCTTTCTTCAAGCTATATGGAGATTGCGTGACTTCGACTCGACTCAGTCGGTGGTCATTGCTGTTGCTCAGGATGAGCTTTCTTTCATCCAAGCCTTTTTTAAGAGTGAATTTGGAGAAAAACATGACACGCTTGATCTATCGACATT
>PLEQ01000280.1 GCA_003136475.1 Deltaproteobacteria bacterium | reverse complement strand
CGTAAATCCTTATCGATTGGCGCGAGAGTAAAGCCGAAGCGTTGAAAGTCCTTCCCCTGTTGTGCCGATGGATTTTTCCGGACGCTCCTGTTTTTAGCTAGCATCGCTTGCTTGGTGCCTGGTGCTGTCGCCACGGTGACGACGACGTCCAACTTCTTCCCTTGACGAAAAACCGTGAAGCGAACGGTGGCGCCGGGTTCTTTAAGACCGATGATGCTGGTCAAATTTTCTGGCACGAACTCCTGGCCATCGATCGCAATGACCACATCGCCAGGCTCGATCTTGGCTTNNATGGCTTGCTGCGCCGGGCCATCGGGGGCAACTTCTTGAATGATAATACCTTTGGTGTCTTTAGGCAGATCGAGACTCGCGAGCCATTCCTCTCTTAGCGCCTCATAGGCAATGCCGACATAACCTTTGAAGAAACTGCCCTTGTTGATCAGTGCGGTCGCAATACGGCGGACAATATTCGCTGGAATGGAGAAGCCCACGCCCGCATAAGCCCCTGACTGCGAGTAGATTGCCGAGTTGATACCGATGACTTTCCCATCCATGTTGACCAAGGGGCCGCCGCTATTGCCGGGATTGATCGCTGCATCGGTTTGGATGAAGTTCCCCAAATTGGTCAGAGAAAGATTGCCGCGCCCGGTTGCCGAAACGATGCCAAAGGTGATGCTTGTTTCGAGAAGAAAAGGCGCTCCTAAAGCTACAACAAATGAGCCGGTGGATATTTTGTCAGAGTCATCGAGGACCAGAGCTGTCAAACCGACCCGCGAAAAATTCTTATCAATAACTTGCACCACGGCAACGTCGGTATCTTTATCATGACCGATAATTTTCCCATCATAGGACTTCCCATCGGCCAATTTAAGCGTAATTTTATCCGCGTTTTCAACGACATGGTTGTTCGTCAGAATATAGCCTTTGTCGAGATCGACGAAAAAACCGGAGCCAAATCCCTCTTGATGAGGATCACGCATCGGGCCACCTTGATCTCCGCCAAAAAAGAAGTCGAAGGGATCGACATACTGTTGTCCCTTCATGGTCTTGACCACAGAGATAAACACTAAGGCTTTTTTTGACGCATCCGCAATCGCTGCAAGCGATCGCGAAATTTCCTTCAAGACGTCCGTATTGACATCGATTTTAACGGATTGTGTCGAGGGAGCGAGTTCATAGTTATCTGCGAAAATACTCGCAGAACCCAATACGAGCAAAAAAGAAAGCGCAAAAACAACGGTCCTACGCACGGATTTTTCCTCCATAGAAAAAACGGATTATTGTTTGAGCTTATACCATTCCGTAAGTCCTTGCTCAATAAGGACTAGCGGGTATTGCACATAAGTACCAAAGGTATCCTCACCGATCACCAAATATTGTCCGTTAAAACTTAGGGCTAAAATATTCATTGCCCCATCAACGATATTCGTAGCCAAACCAAGCGCGCATGTTTGGCCAGAGACTGGCACAACTTGATTCAAAACCCAATCCTGCGTCAAATTACAAAAACGCACACCCCCCTGTAAACCATCGGCCGTCATCAGGTTGGCTCGGTTGAGCGTACTCTCATCCTGGATGCTCACCGTATAATTCGCCTGCCAATGCGTCATTTGATACGTGTTTAAAGTGCTCAGCGTCGTATCGGTATCCGTAGCCGTCCCTGTCCCAACCGTGGCTATAGCAGCCCTCACACTATAGTTACCTTCGAATGTTTGAAGGATTGCTAAGTTCGTACAAGCTTTATCCGTATAGATTTTATGCTGCTCTTGGTAGCTGTAGTAAGTAGCTTCCTGTTTGATGGTTTGCTCTTCGCCATAAAAATAAAGGCTACTATTGGGCACAGGAAAACAAGACTGTTTGGCTGTTCCGAGCGTCCATGTTCCCACGATCGGATCTGGCGGAGTCGCGCTCGTAGAGCTCGCGCTCGATTTTTTGGCACACGAAAACAAGCTGAAGGCCAAGTATAAGACGCAAAGAACTCTCATGTTTTCGGGCTCCTTGACATCCCGTCAGCCGGGAGAAAGCTCAGTCTTGACGCTCAGGACTTCCTACACAATCATGACGCAGCATGACAGACTCCGACACCGGCAGCCTCACAAGTTGCTGGCGGAGAAAGTGATCCAGCAAAACGAGTAAAGTCATCGCTTCTACAATCGGTACCGCACGTGGCAGCACACAAGGATCATGCCGACCTTGCTTAGGTGTAAAATACACGCTCTCCGCCTGCGCATTCACTGTTTGCTGTGGTTTAAAAAGCGTCGACGGCGGTTTGAATCCCACACGAAAGCGAATCGCTTCACCATTACTGATGCCGCCTTGAATACCGCCGCTGCGATTGCTGAGCGTTCCGATACCGCTCGCCTTTTTGACAAACAGATCGTTATTCTCCGACCCCAAAAGGCGACAGCTCGCAAAGCCAGCACCGAGCTCAAACGCTCGTGCGGCTGGCAAACTCAGAACGGCTTTAGCAAGGTCTGCATTGAGTTTATCAAAAACTGGATCCCCCAAGCCAGCGGGGCACCCAAAAACAAGGCAAGTGATCGTCCCGCCCACGGTGTCACCGGCTGCACGCGTATCGCGCAGAAGCTGCTCAATCTGTGGCAATAAAGCTCGATCTGGGCAACGCAGAGGATTTTGATCCACACTTGCCCGACAGAGAACCGCCTCATCCTCACATACCTCGGCGGTAAGATCTTTCACCGACGATACATACGCCACAACACGCAGTGCCGGTAGACACACTTCCAAAACTTGCTCAGCAATCGCCGCTGCCGCAACGCGAGCAATAGTTTCCCGCGCACTGGCGCGCCCACCGCCACT
This sequence comes from Deltaproteobacteria bacterium, assembly GCA_003136475.1. Lineage (GTDB taxonomy): Bacteria > Bdellovibrionota_B > Oligoflexia > Oligoflexales > Bog-1112 > BOG-1112. The sequence continues at coordinate 3,912 of PLEQ01000280.1, read as the reverse complement.
TTTGGCGCGAACTCCGTACTTAACCTGCACCGTATAGTCGGCGTGCGAGGGGCGATAGACCTCTGCGAGATCGCCATAATCTTGCGGACGCGTATCCTGATTGCGAATCAGCAGAGCGATCGGTGTCCCCAAGGAAATACCGTCAGCCAATCCCGACAGACATTCCACCTGGTCCGCTTCTTGACGTTGCGTCGTCCACTCACTTTGTCCAGGTCGACGGCGATTGAGAAAGTCTTGCACCCGCGTTATCGCAATGGGAATTCCTGCAGGGCAGCCATCGATGACAACGCCCATGGCAATGCCATGCGACTCGCCAAAGCTGCTCACACGAAAAAGATGTCCGAAAGTATTTGGCAAAAACTCATCCCTCTAAAACATAAGATCGAAGCCAGCATCTAAAAAGACCTGGCCCGGACCCGGCTTCACTTGACCGATCCCTAAACCCAGGTTGAAATTCACGCCTTTATTTTCAAAAAGCAGGTCAAAACTGTAAGCATGAGCTAGCAACATCTGTTCACGCGGATTCTGCCCCTGATACCATGCTCCACCATAATTGACAAAGGCGGAAAAACGCAGCTCATAGAAGTAAAGAATCCACCATTCCTTATCGAAATCCCTAATCAAAGGGAAATTCCAATCCACTTCCGCTCGCGCCTGCGAATCCCCAAAACGTGGTGTGAGCAAGGTCCCTTGACCATAGAGTGGAAAACTATTCTGGCTATAACCGGCACCGCTACCCGGAATAAAAGTTTTCAAGGGAAAATAGAACTGTTTGAGCAAAGGTGTTTCAGACCCTTTGCCACGCGTTCGCGCGCCTTCCAGACGCAATGCCAAGGTCGAATGCAGAAAGGGCAAAGGGCGTTGCACACTCGTTTCGGCGCCGAGAACATCATAGTCATAATGACGATTCCAAGCTGCTGGTGCAATGAGACCTTTAAGTGCAAAAACCCAGGACCAATTCTTTATCAAACCCCAAAATTTCAATGTTGAAAACGGCTCGACCATATTTCCCNNGGTCCAATATAAGGGTCCCGACGTGCCTCCAAAATACCAGTTAGCCATGAAATATTCACATTCGAGAAATGGAAAGTCAGCTCGGACGCCAGCCGCACCCCCTTCTCATCGATGTAAGAAGAAAAAATATCGCCATTAGGAGCATAGAAAGTGCCATTCCACACTTGCCGCCGATACGCCGAAAGCGAAAGTTTCGGCCAGAAACGTGTCGAANNCAGTTCCGTATTGGGATAGTGACTCGCAAGACCGTAAAGGACAGAGACATACAGAGTTTCATTCTGCATTGGATCCATCAAGGGGATCGAGACCACCCCCAATTGATAACCCAAAGCATCGTCTGCACCAATCCAAGGCAAGGCCAAGATCGGGCGCGGCTGCCACTGCGTAGCTTTGTTTTCATCGACAAGATGCGTGGGCTCAGTTCCCAACGGAAGCACGGGGGCGAGCTCAACAGCAGGCGTATCCGCCCATAATGAGGCTGCTGCCAAAGCGCTTTGCAAAGACGGTGGCGACGGTGATCGCATAGCCACGAGCAGAGGTGAGATGTGCGAACGCAAAGCCTGACAAGGCCGCTGCGGAATAGCCGAACTTTTAAAGGTCTGAAAAGTGTAGCGATCGCCAATCATAAAAGCCCCCACGAGCGTGTCATCATCCAAAGCTTGCAATGAAATCATGGTGTCGTCTAGCGGCACGTAGGATACGCAGCTCCCGTCCCGCTTGAGGCGGAGTAGGGAGCGATGGGAGCGTTCCGCAACTAAAGCCCAGCGGGCCTCACGCGTCCTAGCGATAGCGATCGGTAAGGCTTCCTTGTCCAAACGCATTTGTGCGAAGCTCCCGTCATCGACCCCCCATTCCCATAATTCGTGACGATCCCCTTGCAAAGTTTGTTCCGTAACCGCATACCAAACGCTTGCCACATAGAATTTACCGTCTATCTCTTTCTGCGCCTGGCCCACACTCCGCAGACTTTGCGGCAAACGCACCGCAACCGGGCACTGGACTAAGTCTTTGGGAATGAGATCTTTAGCTGCAAGATCTTTCTTCTCGATGTAACACAGACGCGACATTTCAAATGCCGTCTCACTCCATATTATTTTAGCCAAACTCTCTCCAAGCATGCTCACTTGACCTTCACGCTCGACGAGCACACGGGCCAGCGAGAACACCGATCCCTTCTCCTCCATACTGACCAATCGGTAACGAGGCACGCCTAATTTCAAATCCGGAACCGTTGCTACCGCAAGACGAAGATCACCCCGAACAGCAATGTTGGTCACGGAACTGGGAAAGCTAAGCCCCGTAACTTGCTTTCCCCCCAACTGCCCATGCTCATCAAACTGCAACAATTTCTCCACCAGACTGCCGTCCACCCACTGCAGAATAAAGGCCTCCTTTGCGAACACTTTGAGAGCAAAGTAGCTTTCTATAGAATTATGAACCGTCTTCTTTGCAAGCGGAGTCAAAAGTGCCACATTACGGTGGGCTGTCCAGTGCGCCTTCGCTTCCACCTTATAGTCTTCATAGAGCTCTTTGCCATTCTTATGAAAAGTGTCGCGTAAAGCCTCGTCCAACGGCAAAAAATCCGTGAACGGCGTTGCCGATACTGGGTAGTAGTACGGGAGCGTATATTTGTAGAAACGTCTGAGAAAGTCCGGAAGAAAAGTCTGAGACTGAGCGCAGCCTTTGCGCAAAATCCACGCTACAAATGCGCCAGATGTCCCATAACCACGTTCAAAAAAACCATGTGTTGCATAAAGACTGTGCAAGCGATCATAAGTCGGCCAGTCATCATGCAAGGCTTGGTAACGTTCGATATTCGCTTGCTGCGCCGATCCCACTGAAACCGCTAAGGCTTCAGCAAGACCTTCAATAAACCAAGCAGGCATCCAGGGAATGTGGATAAGCGTGCCCGCCGGACCGAGGAAATTGCGCAAATGCAAATACATCGTCGCATGCACATACTCGTGCCAGAACAAATCCCGGTCGCCCTGGCCAAGCGTCTGCAACTCCAAAACGTCGGTGATAAAGTTAGCAAAGGAAGCGTTGGCCGTGAGAGCTGAGACGATAACCGGCAGCGGACGCGTCCGCGCTATCGCAAACCAATCTGCGAGCACCGGCTTGCCTGCCGCCAAAGATTGCACAATCATCCGAGCCTCCCAGGGCGCTCGAGCGTCATGGTAGACCGTGAAATCCGGGCTGGTCGTTTGATGATAAACACTATCCGCCTGCGGGATGCCGAAGCCGATCGGAAGACCCCAAGCAAGCGGGCTAGCTACGACAACGAGATAAATTGCAAGATTCCGGAACCAAGAACCCATTCTTTCCTCTTCTCTTTACCAGACCGGCGCCTCAAATTTAGACAAAACCGGTTTTAGGGATGCCTAAGAGCTTCTCCACTACCGTGATATAATGACAGAAGGTTTCCAAAAAGCGGAGAAATCATGGCTCTGAGTGAGAAAGAATTCGAATTCTATCTCGAAGATATCTGCCCACGTGGGGATGAAGTTCTACGCCTTGCTTATCTGCTCATCTTAAATAAGCAAGCCGCGTGGCAATGCGTGTCTAAAACCTTCGATAAAGTTCTCGATAAACTCCCATCAGCCGAGGAAGATCTGCAGTTTTTTCTGGTTCAAAATTGCTGGCAGGCCTTCAAAGAGCAAAATTCCTGGCCCACACCCGACACCCATGCGTTCACGCAGGCTTTTGCACACCTGAACTTAGAAGAACGCTCCGCTCTCGCTGCTGTCGATGTCTGCGGACTCAACATAGACTCTGCTGCAAAAGCACTCGCCCGAGAGACTACTCGGCTGCGTCAAGACTTGAGCCAAGCTCGACAAAAATTACTGAGCATTGAATTTGTATAAGTCCTTGAGCGGAGCAAAACGGAATGGACTATGA
>PLEQ01000137.1 GCA_003136475.1 Deltaproteobacteria bacterium | reverse complement strand
ATTCAGCTGTAGATAGACCTCTGAATAAGCTCAGCTATCGTTGCATGTCGAGCTCGATATAGCGTTGGTCAATTAGGTAGGCTGAGCAGAATTATACCGAAACATTTGCGGCAAAGCCCTGTCTCAGATTTTCAGCCGAGTGGTTTTTTCGAAGCACGTTANNAGCTAGTATAGGCCTTAATGTTCCGTTGTAAAAAGTCTTTTAGCCGAAAACCGTTGAGTCTTCAGAAAAGCTTCGGCGAAATCGGAGGAATAAGAGTGAACCTGCTGAGTGCTAGCGAATTTGAAGTTTTGTTGCCTAAATATGTCGAACTTTTTAAAATGGCTTTTAAAAAAGAAATCGGCGTTGAGTCTCTCCGCTGGAGCTACTTGAAGGGCCCCGTCAAGGATCTTTTGGCATATGTTGAGACGGATAAGGGAGCCTTGATTGCCAATTACTCGGCTCGACCGTGCCTTTTAAATTTTTTTGGGGTCGAAATCAAAACAGCTCATTCTATGACGACGATGACGCATCCATCCCATGCCGGTCGAGGTTTGTTTAGCTCTCTGGCAGAGGGCCTCTATTCGAACTTGGTTGAAAGAGACTATCAATTAGTTTGGGGATTTCCGAACAGGAATTCGCACGCTGTCTTCATGAGTCGTTTGGGTTGGTTTGATATTTATGAGATTCCCACCATGAGCTTAAAGCTTGAGTTTATGACGAGAGGTGAGGGTTTCCAGCTAGCCTACGATAATAGCTTCGCCCTGAATTATAAGACCCTCCTGCAGCAAGGTTCTTTCATACAGGTTTTAAAAAATGAAAGTTATTTGCAATGGCGTTATGCGGCACATCCGATCCATCGGTATCGGAATCTGGTAATTGCGGATTCCGGCGAAGTGAAAGCCTTTTGCGTGATCAAAAACTTTCGAGAGGATTTGGATGTTGTCGACTTTCAAGCCTCTGATAAGGCGCTTGGCATGGAGTTGATGCAAGGTGTTCTGTCGTTAGCCAAACGAGAGGGCTCTCAATCGGTGAACTGTTGGGCCCCGCGCCATCATTTTATTCATACTATTTGTGAGAAATTGAAGTTTGAAAATCACGAACCCATTACGTATCTAGGTGCGCGCTGTCTTAAGACAACCTATCCAGAGTTTGAGGCTGCATTAAGGAACTACACGAATTGGTATCTTCAAATGGGTGATTCTGATGTCTATTAAAAAAATACTGGGTATTACGGGTATACGGTCTGACTACGATCTTATGTACTATCTCTATCGAAAATTAGCCCGTGATCCGGAACTAGATTTTAGACTTCTGGTATCTGGCGCTCATATGTCCAGTACTTATGGTAATACGGTTCAACAAATCGAGGCTGACGATTTCCGCATTTTGGCAAAAATAGAATCCCTGATTGACGGCAATACGCGATCTGCCAGGTTGACGTCAGCGGCATTGAGTCTTTTGACGAGTATCCACAATGTTGAGGCCTTCGCGCCCGACCTGATTCTCTATCACGGAGACCGGGAAGAAGTGCTCATCGGAGGTCTTTTAGGCGTTTACTTGCGAATTCCCAGCATCCATTTTTTTGGCGGGGATCACGCCTGCGACGGTAATATCGATAACCCCGTACGGCAGGCGGCATCGAAGCTCTCCACCTTTCATTTTGTTCGGGAATTGGAGCATCGTGAGCGGCTCTTGAAGTCTGGTGAAAGTGCTGAGCGTATTTTCTATGTGGGTGATCCTTCAGACGATAAATTTGCTCAAGAAGATTGGATCGATTGCCCTGGCTTGCTCTCCCGCTTTAGCCTAGCAGCGGATTGGCAAAAGTATGCGGTCGTAATTCATCACCCCATTGCGGGAGAAGAAAACAGAGCTGGCGAGTATTTTGAGCAGATTCTCACAGGGCTGATTAAGAAAAAAATGAAGGCTTTTGTCAGCTATCCCAATATTGATGCTGGGAATAAGGACAGCATCGAAGTGATTCAACGGTACAAGGACCATCCGCAGTTTGTTTTTTATAAGAATCTCGATCGAAATCTCTTTGTCAATCTTTTACGGCACGCCCAGTTTCTTATCGGTAATTCCAGTGCCGGGCTTTTCGAAGCCCCGTGTATTGGTTTACCTGTCATCAATGTCGGTAAACGTCAACTTGGTAGGAAACTTGCTCAGGGCGTGCGGTTTATAGAGCAGAATAGCGATGCAATAGACGAAGCCTTAAGCCTCATAACCATTGCGGCAAGAGAGCGCCAGCTTGATGTCAGCGGAAAGAAGATGAGTTTTGCCGAAGAATGTTACCGACTCATCAAGACTCTTCATTTTCAGGGGTCTTTAGCAAAGGTCGAGGACCCGTTAAAACCTCTCAACGCCTGAGCTTCCTAGTGGCGCCCGCCGTGGGAGTGTTGGGGTCCCCGGCCAGGGGCATAGTAGGATCGGCCGTAGTAGCGTCGCCCATAGTAGTAAGGGCCATGGTAGAACCAGTAGCCCGGAGTTCCATAGTAGTAGTACGAAGATGGGTAGTAGCAGTCCATCTGGATTTCAAGATCTGCAGGAGCCCCTGGTGAGACTAGGACCGACTGTTGATAAGGACAGCTCGGACCGGCAACAACGACATTGTAGGTTCCGGGCGGAACCGTTTCGACGAAAAAAGACCCCGTGGGAGAACTCACGGTAGTCCATAAGAGGGCCCCGGTGGTGACGGCATAGAACTGCACCGACACCCCGGTCAGTGCATAACCCCGATTATCTCGGATCGTTCCGATAATTCTTCCAGCCTGTGCTCCTGAGCTTAGCAAAAGACTAAGACACGTGATGCTCAGTGCAAGATTCCTTTTTGTTCTTTGCCAAGCCATACGAAGCCCCTCGACACGCTTATCGGAACCGTATATTCAGGAGATAAGATCTATTATGCCAAGCTGAGCAAGGGCTTAGGACCCATCCGCAAAGCTGCCGGATCCACGACGGGAAAAATGTGTTTTGGCAGGGTGATCAATATTCATGACAGGCGCTTCGATAGCTCGTGTAGCTACAGACATTGCTTGTGTAACACAAGCCGTCGCAAGCGTACTGTGCCGATATCGGACAGCAAATATTTTCGGGATTCGTCCAACAGTAACCCAACGCGCACGCGTTGGTACCATCACCTGCCGAACCGGTACTCGGACTTCCCACATTACCCGTACTTGTTGCGCAACACGAGACCCCATTGATGGAGGCGCTACAACCCGAGCCCCCCGTTAGAGAGCAAGTGGCGCTCCCACAACTGTAAGTTACTCCGTTCGTTCCCACGCAATTCGGATCCGCTGCTGTTTTTTGTTGTACAGAACAGCTCATAACGAACAAGAGTAAAGAAAATCCTATTTTCATGGACCTCGACCTTTTTAAAAAGGCATAAAAAACGTCACTTTTCGCAATATGTGTGCTGCCGTAGCTAAACTTGAGCGTCTTACGCATCGCGCTTCAAGTATGGGTATTTTTCAGGATTTAAGCGAGTGGGTGCCAGGAATAGGCGTATTAGCGAAGCGCTTTTTGAGCTTGGGGGCGATTGTTTCTTGAAATCTTTTCTTGCAAAGTCATCAGGCCTGCAATGACCGCTTCGGGGGTCGGGGGGCAACCTGCAACGTAGATATCGACCGGTATAACTTGGTCAACGCCCTGCAGAACATGATAGGCACGATAGAAACCTCCACTAGCAGCACAGGCACCCATCGCCATGACCCATTTGGGCTCGGTCATCTGCTCATAAACTTTCTTAACAACTGGGGCCATTTTTTCCGTTATGGTGCCAGCCACAATCAAAAGGTCACTCTGTTTGGGTGAGAAGCGCACGACCTCCGCCCCAAAACGGGCAACGTCATATTTGGGGCCTACTACCGACATATATTCAATGCCACAACAGGCTGTGCCAAACACATAAGGCCACAACGAATTTTTGCGTGACCACGCTAAGAGGTCGGAAAGGCGCGTGGTTAGAAGTATTTGATCGAGTGTGCTGTTGGTGTGTTTCACGAAACAAGGTCTCCTCGTTGATCCGTATTCTCTTTAATACTACACGAGATTGGAAAAATCATTTAAACCTTGCGGATTGCCTCAGTGCGAGGAGCCCTTTCGGAGGGTCCCCTTGCTGCGCTGAGCTTTTAGTCACCGCCACCGCCGTCGTTCGATTTTGCGCATGGTTGGGAATTCAAGCACGAGAGACTAGCTAGCTTCCTCTTCATAGATGAATTCATCATCCAAATCATCCTCAATTTCATTACTCTGGGGTTCTTTTTGCGCTTGGGCGCGTGTTTTGCGATCGGGGAGAGTAAAGAGATCCAACTTTTCTTGATAGTTGAAGGACGTCTCGCCTTTGGCGCTGCCCAACCACTCTAGATAAAGTTCAATAACTTTAAACGGAGTCCGCAGACTCTTATGTTTCTTTTCAGTGTGGCTATACTTGATGAGCGCATCCACCACTTGCAGATGCGTTTCCGCAACCGTCCTATTGATTTTAGCGGCCTGCTTTAGAAAATGCTTTTTGATGATCTCCTGCTTAGCCTCTAAGTCATAGCCTTCGAACTCAACGATGGTCATTCTGTCTTCGAGAGCCGTGCTTTCGATGCGTTCATTGCCAACGATAACAAACAAGAAACGGGAGACGTCAAAAGGTAATTTGAGGTCATTGACGCGAAACTCCGGGCGATCCGAGTCCAGGAGTTCGAGGAGGGCTGTTTTGATGCTTTCAGCTTTCGGATCGTGGACATTATTAAGAAGTTTGTCAACCTCGTTAATGAAAACGATCCCATTCATTTCATGCATCTCGCCATCTAAGTTTAAAAACGTGCGAGAGAAGCGCGAGAGTTTGGCAGGTGTTGAAAACGCTAGCTCAAAGTGGTTATCTCCAAAAATTTCAGAATGGCTCAATCCCGTTAGGTCCAACTCGATCAGTGGCAAGTCCATGGCGCTAGCCAGACCCTGAGCGAGGTAGGATTTACCGGTGCCCGGCTCGCCATAAAGATAAACTACGTTTTTCCAATTTTCANNCCTCTTTTGGGTAGAGGCGTAAAAGTTCTTGAACCTTGCCTTTGATGCTCTCTTCCTGTTCAGTAAGATTCTTGACCGTTTGCGGTACGCGCAGCATAGCCCCGAGGTTAGCTATGAAAGTTTTTAGCGATGTGTGAGCCTCTGTGTTACCCGGCCGCAAAGCTTCGTTCAGAATATGGCCACTTTTGATCCGTTCAAAGCCTTTAGTAATTATGGCTTGAGNNGTCGTACATGCTGTAAGGTTCAAAGAACTCTTGACTGTTCGTATCCAAGTGCTTCAGGAAATCAAAGGCTCTCTCGCTGCGTTTGGGAACACTCAGATGGTCGACATATTGATTGACGGTTTGTAAGAGCGATCTCACACCGGGCTTGATTTGCTGGTCGCGTTGGGCTCCGGCAATGATATGTTCAAGATATTCATCTTTGAGTTGGAAATTTTCAATCTGCGAGGTGCCACGTCCAAACTCATTACAGGCAATATTAATGCGTTTGTCTTCCGTGAAAGCGCCAAATTTCACAACCGTCATGCGGTCCATGAAAGCATTGGAGGGGTCATAGATTGGGGCGTTGCCGATGAGCACGAAATGATAGCCGGAAATGTCGACTTCCACGCCGAGATCGTGTAGTTTTATCTTTTTCGTATTGAGGTTAAAAATTTCCTTGGTCAAATAACCCCGGATCGCTGCGCCATTTTCGCCATTTAAAAATTTATCAGCTTCATCAAGCACGATAATCGCATTATTGAAGCGTTGGTCTTCAGCTAAGCTCGAAAGTGCTGCGGAAAGTTTGGAAATATTCTGGACCTTATCCCAATCTGAGGAATCACCAGCGTCAAGACCGATGAGGCCTTGGAGGTCGGAGCCTTCTAACGGAATGTGAATGATCGGCAGGCCTCGGTTCTTGCTGGGATCCGTTTGTTTAGGGTCTGAAAATATCTGCGTAAAATTTTCGATAAAATGTGTTTTACCGGTTCCCGATGCGCCTTGCAGGTAGAGCACCTGGCGACTGGGACGGTTCTGCCGNNGCGATCGATTCCGCAAACATCTCTAATTTTTCACGTCCTCCTTCGGGATAATTATTCGTCAGTTCTTGCAAGCGTTCGTAGTCAACAATGACTTCCTTCGGTGCTTGCGGCAGGGCGAGCGTGCGTTCGATCATCTTGAGCGACTTCATGACCGTCTGTCGATCCCCTTGCTCTTCCACTTGAATGATCTTGATCTTGGCCTTATTGATATATTGCGTCTCAAGATGATCAAAGCGATCTTCGATGATATGAATATAGGCTGCAGGCAGAGGCGTGCCAGCTTCCTCATACTTGCGTCTTATGCTATGGTACTTGAGCTTTGCAGCGATGATCTCGATTTGCGCATTCCACGGTTTGGGTGCGTTAGAGCGCCAGTTCCATGCACCGTCGGAGATCGCTTTGAGGATATCGAAGAAGCGCAACATCGGAGTGTTCAAGGCTTGTCCTAAGAAAAAAGAGCCTGAGATGGTTGAAAGCCAGAACGCAATGGCTGTCCGATAGTTCCAGGTGGCGGGTGCATCGGGGTTTTGGCGATCAGGCTGATAACCTATTTTATAATGCCAGATAAAGGTTGCAGGTACCCCGATCAGCGCAATGTAGGTGCCGAGAGATACTGCGTAGGCTGTATGCTGCTCTAAGTTATGCTGTGAGCGTGCGAGATCCAGAAACTTTGGTTCAATTTTATAATCATCGATCCTCGCTCTTTCGATCTCGACATGCTGAACACCTTTCGCAAAAGCCTCGTCATAAGAGTTTTTGCAGCTTTCAAAGTAAGGGCTTTGCGTCTTGACCAAGGCTAGGTCTTGCGTTTCCTGGCAACTTTGAATCTCTTGGCCAAAAATAAAATTAGAAAACATCAAGAGGGAGAACGACATTAAGATTCGGTGTAGATAGAATGATCGCATCATTAACATCCGTTGGTTAGAGTTCTCAGCTGTTGGCCGCGAAGTCTAACTTTGCTCGGATAAGATGTCAAGTTACTGAAAGTAAAAAGAAAAGGATGGTGTGGCGAGACGGCACGTTCTTAAGAAAACAATGAAGATAAAGATGATGCAGAAGAGCTAAGACTGCGATCTCTCGCTACGCTCGAGATGACAAGCAAGAGCGGGACGACGTTCTGTTCATCCTGTCATCTCGAGCGTAGCGAGAGATCGCAGTCTTAGCTCTTCTGTAAGAGTGTAAGTCTTATCCTTCTTTTTTGATTTTAAACCCGCTTAAGTTCCCGAGCCCATCGTAGCTCGCATATTTATAGAGGTCGTGGAAACTTGGGTAGTTGAAAACGATGGCGACAACCTGCAGAAGCGATTTTTGATTCTCAACAAGTGTGAGACCAAAATGAATCAATTCGGTGGCGAACTCGCCGATGATGTGAACACCGATGACGACGAGGTCCTTTCTCCGAAAAATGATTTTGAGAAAGCCGCTTTTAGTGTCTTTGATTTTGCCGCGATGACTGTTTTTATAATGGGCAGTCCCAGTGCAGTAGTCGATATTGGCAGCTTTCGCTTGCTCTTCCGTAAGGCCGACCATCGAGACTTCAGGAATGGTGTAAATACCGTAGGGAAAATTCTTAGGCAAGGAGTCGAGATCCTTAGTGTTGAAAATATGGGAAACCGCGACACGGCCCTGGTCCATACTGGTGCTGGCCAAGGCTGGAAAGCCGACGACATCACCTACAGCATAGATATTTTCAACATTGGTTTGAAAACGTTCGTTCACCACGATGGCCTGGCGGTCAGGGGTTTTGACACCAGCTTTATCCAGCTTCAACTCGTGTGTAGCACCTGAGCGACCGGCTGCATAGAGCACCATGTCGGTATGGAGAATTTCCCCACTTTCTAATTCGACATCCACAGGCTCGTAGTCATGACGTGGGAGGCGGATTTCCTTGATCTTCGTTTCGAAGAGAATGTTGATGTAAAGGGCTTCCATTTGACGGACAAGTTCTTCCGACACTTCATGATCGAGGAAGGTCAAAATTCGCTTCTTATCATTCACCAGAAAAATAGCGATATCCATCGTGCCGAAGATCGTCGCGTATTCGCAACCGATGACACCGGCCCCAATAATACATAAGGATTTTGGAAAGCGTGGCATTTTCAAAATACTGTCGGAATCATGCACACGCACGCCATCAAACGGAATTGCGAGGGGGTGATAAGGATAGGAACCGGTGGCAATGATGATGTATTCGCCCCAGAGCACTTCTTCTTTAAGTCCGTTGACGCGAACCTCGTTCTTGCTCTCAAAGGAAGCTGAGCCGTGGTAGATATCGATTTTATGATCGTTGAGATTTTTGAAACGCTCCCGTTCGACATCGCTACACACAAGGCTTTCGCGATACATGAAATTTTCAATGGAAGGTTTCTCGACAAGTACACGCTCGATACTGTATAATCCTTTTTCACTTTTGCCGGAATAATAGAGGGCGGTTTCCTTGAGCGTCTTGGATGGCAAGGTCCCTGTGTTGACACCGGCGCCACCGACGTTTTTTTGCTTTTCTACGATCGCGACTTTATATTTGAAGTAAGCAGCCTTTGCCGCAGCTTTTTCGCCCGCAGGTCCGGAACCGATAACGATGAGGTCATATTTTTTCATAC
>PLEQ01000133.1 GCA_003136475.1 Deltaproteobacteria bacterium | reverse complement strand
GCATACGATAAGGCCCACGCAAGTGACGTTCGACCAACTCCGACCCCGAACCTACAAAAGGATCCCAGACCACGTCGTCTACACGAACACCAGCGACTTGAGCCAGCGCTGCCGCAATCGTGGGATGGGAGGCTGCTGGAACATCGGTTTGTCGATAAGCAAATCTCGGATCGGTTAAGCCTTTGGGCGTCAAATAGATCGAAGACTCTTTTGCTGAAATCACAGCTTCCCAATCCGCCTGTCTCGAATCATTCAACAGCGGGAAGCCCGTGCTTTGGGCGAGCCGGGAAATCTCCTCAGCAGTCTGCCACTGTAAAGCGCGTTGGTGCCCTGTGTTCAAATGACGCATACGAATCCGGTAGGGTCCGGTGGCAAAAGCCGAGAGTATCTCACGTGTCTTCTCTTCGAATAGATATTCGGCAATAGCCTTCCCGTCCCGCAAGAACAAAGGTTTTTTAACGCCTAAGCGAAAGCCAAAATTCAAAAACAGCCGATTCAAAAACAAGGCGCTGGGCGCTCCCCGTAAAAGCAGATCAAGCCATCCCAAACCGATCTGCTTAACTACAAACTCTTCTCGAAACTCTTCAAAACCGAAGGCCACCAAACTTTCGAGCCCATGCCGACACCAAACCCGCACCGGAAGCTCCTCGCCAAAGACACTTTCCAGTCGCCACAGCGTCTGCGTATGCTTCGAGGCACGCCGGTCAAACAGCAAAAGACCTTTGGNNGTTTTGAAGGATCGTAAAATTTGTTCCGAACGTTGTCCGCCGAGTTTCCCTAACGCCTCCGCAATGTAGCGCCTTTCATTCTCAAGCGAGCTTTCCTGCCAGGCTTCTAGCAAAGCGTCTTCTAAAGTCTCCGTAAATTTAGCATTGGTAATTTCGGCCTCACGTCCTGCCGCAATCGCAGCATAACGCCGGACGCGCATACGAGAATCCTGCAAACACTGGCAAAGAAATAAAAGATACGCGTCATTCGAAGGAATCGCAGTCGATTCGATCTTTTTGTAACGGAGGACCTTGCAAACAATCTCTTCGGATAAAGCTAAGACTTCAGAAAGAGCAGGATTCATAAGGTGGTCCAAAAAATGAGGAAATCGCTCTTATCCCACGAAAGACGTGGCACATGCAATTCCCAAGTCGTCTAGCGACTGAACCACGTCTTCAGCGCTGCAGCGCAGAGTACGAACGCAAAACCCTTACGCAAATAGACCTCAGGAATCGGCACGGCGATTTTGGCGCCAAGATAGGTACCCAAAAACATCCCCAGAGCAATCATCAGACCCGAAAGAACATCGGAATCAACAATTTTGCCACTCTTATAATAGTACCAGACCCCAAAAAAACCCACGGGGAGCAGGAGGGCGACTAGCGAAGTACCCGTTGCGGCGTGATACTTCAATCCAAACACAAAGAGCAGAATGGGAACAATAATGATCCCACCCCCAATCCCAAAAATTCCCGACATCATGCCTGCAACAACTCCCAAAACGATCATATACGCTGCTGACATACTCACCTGCTTTCACGAGGGAGAAGACACAATCCCCCTACTATGATTCCGAGTTTTCAATGCGGAAGTCAAGATTAAGAACATTTCACATTGACTGCATTTATAATACTGACAGAAAGATTGCCGGGATCTATCGGCTTTGAGATAAATGCATCAAATGGTGAATCCTTCGCAGACGCTCGCATCGCATTGAGGTCGCCGGTTAGGGCTACGATCTTTGTTTTGCTGGGACGGCTTTTAATCTTGGCTGCGGTATCGCGACCATCTAAACCAGGCATGCGCAGATCCATCAAAATAAGATCATAACTTGTGGTCTGTGACATCGAAATAGCTTCGGCCCCATCACACGCACTATCCACCCGCGCCCCCCTGGCTGCCAGAACAAACTCGATAATTTCCCGCAGCTCATCCGAGTCATCGACAATGAGTATATGAACACCATCAAGACTTGTTCGATCACCCGTCGGACTTTGACTATTGGTGCTCATAAGCTTCCTCCTCATGCTTCAACTGTAGAAGCATATCTGTAACTTTTTTTGTAAATGTCTCAACATCACAAGGATAGTTGAGCTTTTCGACATTTCGTGCAAAATCCATTTCGCCTACCGTATTGAGAGGGTTATTGGTATCTCGAATCAGACAAATAGGGCCCGCAAAAATATTCGCTGCTTCTTTCATAAACGCATATCCCGAAACCGGATACATGTTCTCCGCACACATGACTAAGTCGATGTGATTACTAATGAGTGTTTTAACAGCATCTTTCGCAGACTGCGAACGTATGACCGCAATCTTCTTAGAGGTCAGAAATTCTTCAAATGACGGAAATAGGGAATCTTTGTCATCAACATACAGTAAGACTTTTGGGTGAGCTTTTTCCTCACCAACGGCTTCCTGTTGGGTTTTAAATATGAGTGTAAACTCTGTTCCTACGCCCACTTCGCTGGTAAAGGTCATTCCGACGTCATTCGCACTCGCCAGCTTCTTTGCAACCGAAAGCCCAAGCCCCAGACCTACATCGATCGGTTTGGTAGTAACAAAGGACTCAAAAAGGTGCTTCTTAACTTCTTCGGGAATACCACAACCGCTGTCTTTCATCTGTAATACGATATTGAACAGATCGTCAGTCTTAACTATGATAGTAATTTTACGTACCGGACTGCTCACCATAGCCTGTACAGCATTTTTCAAAAGGATCAGCAGAATCTGCTGCATCTGATTGGGATCGACCCCAATCGGTGGGAGATCGCGCTGAATCTTACTGACAACCTCGACCTGGCGGTTGGACATATAGCCTTCAAGAATCTGCAATGCACCTTCAAGGATCGAGCTTACAAAGACATTAGATTTACCGGATCGTGAAAAGTGTGTGTAATTTTGGATGTTACGCACAACTGACCCAATATGCGTTACGTTCATTTCAATTTTCTCTAGACGCTTGAAACAGTCTTCCGGCAGGCGTGCCTTTTCCTCTTTTAAAAGATAAAGGTTAAACTGAATCGACTGCAGGGAATTATTGATCTCATGCGCCAGGGACGCACTGGCCTCGCCCAGGGCTGCTAGCCGAGTTTCTTTAAGAAGGTTGCGCTCACGCTCCTTCTCATCAGTAATATCGATGGTATGGACCAAGCACAAAATTTCGGGCTCATATTGTACAACGAAAGCACGAATCCAAGTATCACCCAGGTCTTTACCTTTTCTATAAATTTTTAATTTCTCTTCCGCAAAACCGGATTCCGCAAGTTTCTGAAAAGTTCCACCAAGCTTCAACAATTCTTCCGGAGGATAGATTTTCTCAATTGGGACATTCTCGAGGTCTTCTTTTGAATAGCCCATCGCCGCACCTGCCTGCGGATTCCACCGCAAGATCTTACGCTGGGTCATAGAAAACAGGTTCATAATATCTTTACTATTGGCAAAGAGACGCTCAAAATAATCGATCCACTTCTTTTGAGACTCCTCTTCTTTTTTTCTCGCATCCGATGAAATATCGATAACTTGCGCAATCACTCTGCCGTCTTGCATCATCTGGGCCCGAACAAAAGAATCGACCGGTATAGTATCCGGAAGACCGAAGCGACAAGTCAAAATTGCGTTCCTATTTTTTTGTAAGTCTTCTTTGAATATTTCATAGGACGGCACGTCATCCTTAGCTATCAAAGCGCGCAGATTTTTGTTCGTCGAGCCATAAAACTTTTGAAAGGTTTTATTCGCATGCAAAATCGTATCACTCGTCCAATCCATAATTACAAACGGATCGGGGCTATCCTTAAAAAAATCAATGAAGCGCTGAACAAATGCGCTTTCAGGACTCTCCTGTTGGCTCGTCATACACACTAAACTCCTAAAGCTTGATCAAGCAGCACTCGGTTCACGAATTTTACTGCGTCCCTTTTCACTATGCAATCGTAAGGCTTCATCGATAACGGATCGAATTAGATGCGAACTTACCGGCTCAGAAACAAAACACACAGAACCCTCAATCACCCAGTCCTCCACTTCGTAAAAATACAAAGAGGGACCCACGACAATCACCGATCCTCGTGCCAAATGCGTTTTAAACTTCGAAAATTCGAAAATTTCTCGATAGCCCTCCCACGGAAATACAACAAGCGCCAAATCCTCCTCAACCGTAACCTTCTCCAACTCACCTCTTCGAATCAACTGCACGTCGTAATCGAAATCTGCGAACATTGATTTATATTTCGCAAGTTCATGGTCGTCACCAATGATGCTGATCCTACGCATGCTAAACCTCCTTACAACACTATGGTTTGACGGCGCGTTAAATCGAAGGAAAAGTACCGTCCCTGATGAGGGAGCAGAAACCTTGGCTCGGAAGTAATGCCCGCGTGCAAAAAATGGAATGAATCAATCGATTTCGTAAACTCCTCATACTCTTCAGGTGAGCCAAAAACATTCACCGCCGTCCAAGCTTCACGCTGATTCATCGAGAGACTTTTTTGCGCCAGGGCTACCGCCTCATCGTTTTTATCAAAGGGAATCAGCGCCAACAATGTCCCCGGAAATTCCTGATATAATGTGGGAGAGTTTTGCGGGACATCGTCCAGAATTATAACATCCATACTATGCGTCTGAAACTCGCCTTGCGCAACCCGACCGCCAAAACTCGCTAAGAGATTCTTCAAACTTTTGATGTCATCAGCTTCCCACTGACCTCTTTCTGTCGCTGGATCTAGCAGGTCGCCAGTTTTGAGCTGTGCTGAAAGAGTGACCAGCTTCTTCAATAAAGCAGGATAGATTTTACGATCCACCAGCACCGGACTGTGTGAAAGACAGAACTTGCCATTCCCCCGGCGGGCGCCGATAAAAATAGCTTCCGCAGCCTGATCAAGATCCGCTGCCTCAGTCACAATGACCAAGGGCAAGCCCGTGCCGTACTTATGAATTTTACGAGCCAGATGCTCGCGATCTTCATCACGATTGCCTGCGATGAGCTCCCGATAGGTACGATCGGAACAGAAAACAATCGCTTGCTGGACATTACGTATCAACTGACGATTGAGTTCCATGGCTTCCACACTTGTGGATTGCCACCGCACCAGCTGACAGTATTGATCCAGCTTATGCTCGTGAAGAATCTCAAACATAAAATGCACCACAACATCTCGCCAACTGGGTCTAATAATTAAATGAGTTCCCGACAAAATAGCATGGCAAATCGCTGCAATCCCCGGCGGACCATCCATTGTTGAAGAGGTAATCAGTGCAGCATAACCCTTCGATTTATAGCTCACTTTACCCAAAATTTTATCTCTAAACGCAACGCGTCTATATTCCTCACCACCAAGCCCCCAGACCGACGCTACCAGCTCATCCACTTGCTCCGACCAAACCATAAGAAGGTCACACATCCACTGACTATCTTTGACAGGTAGACCTCGGAATTTCGCCAGTGCCCAAGCGATCTCTTTACGATAATTCGCATACTCTTTCAAAATCAACTTGACGACTCCAACGCGCTCCTCAATTGAGGTCCGATTCAGAATTTTCTGACAGACCTCACCGTGACGTAAAGCCTGGCGTAACTGCGTTGCGGTCGTCGTCACAGCTGGAATCATCTCTTTACCATCCAAAGACACGACCGTAGATGGCCTCGGCCCAGTCTCGTCGATCTCGACGCGAGTGCCTGCGATGTAGCACGGTAGCAGTTTGACTAGTCCCATCGCTCACATCCTCCCATCACTTTCTCTTCCGATGGCACACGCTCAATCTTGGAGATTTTTGGACTCGTCGAACCGCAGGAACATTTTTTGTTCTCATAGACGGCACTATCACCCACCACAAAGCGAAATAACTGTGTCGCTTCTGCCGGGCCAAGCTTAGCACCATCGCTAGAAGCTATGCGTGATACGACCACCGTCCCACGTTTGCCTGAACTCACATGGCGGCCGTTTTCGTCCAAAACTTCTAGAAAAATATGACCCTGACAAATATGGAAACTGTGCGGATCGGCTGGGCAAGAAATCGCAGTTGGCATAGCTTCAGTATTGCCATAGAAATTCACAATGTTTTCAACTCCGAGCCCTTTAAGCTCCGCCACCAGATCCTTCTCAAGCACCGTACTCGATACCCATAAATTTTTTATACCTAGCCGCTTTAAAAAATTCGGATCCAAAGCCAGAAAGTCCTCCAGCGAACCACCTTTACCACTCCCACTTTTCGGAGTGAGAACCATCGTATCCACTTTGAATTTCTCCATCTCCTGAATCGCTTCCGCATCCGTACTCTTGAAATGTCGAGGAATTGGCGTTGCTCCCACCATTCGAATAATGTCGTCAAATACCGGTCCCGCAACATGGCCTTGGTTGTAGCCATTCCAAATACGCATACCCTTCCAACTCTTCACCGTATTCAAGAAACGCGCTGATGTTTCGACGGCTGCTCGCCAGTCGTTCTCAGACCAAAAGACGGTCGTCGGTGCACCGGTCGTACCACCCGAGCCCCGGACCATATACCACGAACGCTTAGCGTCCCCAGTCAAGTCATAGGGATTCAAAAGACGCAATTCGCTCTTAAAAAAGACTGGTAAATTCTCAAGATCCGTTCGTGTGAACGGTGTCTTTTCTATAATTTTGGCCGTCAGACGTTTTTTCCAATACGGACTCATCGTACTGGCAAATTGCAACTGCTTCTGAAAACGTTCGAGCAACCATTTTTCACGTGTTGCATTATCCACGGTGTCCCAGACGCGACTCGCAAGAGTACTAGGCATATTTTTAACTTCATCCTTATCTGTGGTCAGAGATGTCGTCTTAGCTTGAAGACTCCTAACTTTTACGTCTCCGCCTTTATTTTTAGCCTTTAAGCGCGAGAAAAAAACCGTGGAAGGCGGAACCGGTGATGAGATGAGATAGGTCTCATGTCCGATCAGTCGGTACAGTTCCTCAAAATCAGAATACGAATACACTCCCCCTCCGCCATTTTGCAAAACCATGCTCAGACCAAAGATCAGACTGTAAGGAGGAAAGTTTTTCTTTTCGTTGACACAAAACTCGTTGATGATAACTTGACTATCCGCATGAATACTATTGCCGATACGACGCATCAACGTTTCCATACGCGGCTTGTCTTCTTGATGAAGAATGTGGGAAAGAATCACAATATCGAACGGACCTTCTCGCTCCCAAGGTGATTCAAAGATATCACCATCAAGGGATTGAAAGCGTCCTTCTCTAAAAGCTTCAAAATTAAATTTACGAGCCTCGTTATTCACTTGCGGCCAGTCGACCTGCAAAACCTTCACATTTGGGAAACGTTTGAGGAAGGCTCCCCCAAAAACACCGGATCCCCCACCGAGATCGAGCACTTTCTTGATCGAACCCTCTTTCCACTGCAACAAATTCGCGACGCTCTCAGCAACCGGAATATTAAACGGACGAATCGACCGTGTGAGACGTGGCCAAAAATCTGCTTCGTTTTGATCCGTACGCTGCTTCGCCAATGGCGCACCTTCTTTGATCGCATTGGTTAAAGTGC
>PLEQ01000274.1 GCA_003136475.1 Deltaproteobacteria bacterium | reverse complement strand
ATCGTTGTGGCTATGCCTGCTCGGACCATGCATCATGGCATCGCAATGGGTACCCAGTTTCCTTCCCTTTCGAAACACGCATGCATGATTACAACAAGACCATCCACTCTGCTCAAGACACCATTGCCGTTTCTGAAAACAATGCCTTACATTCCGTGCTCTATGCCCAAATCTTAATTTCCTATCTTTTGGAACTTGGGCTGCTTTGATTCATACGCATTTATAGCTTAATTTACATTGAGTTAGACAACCGTCTCAAGTTCTACCCCCCTCTCTACCGTTAATCCAGTAGGTGAATCTAAAAAAATAAATGGCGGGCTTAGCGTTATGGAACGTCTTATCCATAATGATTATTTGCAACTCTTGGAGTTGAGCAACGAAGAAGCCTGCAATTTGTTCGATGCCATTCACTACTACGGTAGGCATGGCACCTTAGCTGCGGCTGAAGATATGAATCTTTCGCCCGAACCTCTTCCTTTGGTGAACCATTGGGAGAATTTTGACGAATTTCTCAATGTCTGGGACATTTTTTCTAAGATGGCAAAGGGCTTCCATCGGATCAGCTTTGCCAAAGTCNNTCAAAAGCGCAAATGGAGATACTATCCGATCCTCAAGAATTTATGCGGCAGGCCTGCTTCCTACTTAGCTTTTTTGACAGCATGTCGGACTACTTCGACTACGAGGTTGAAATGATGCAAAGAGGGTATCCGCATTCTCACCGTTCGGTCGGCTAGACTCCCTCCGAGCGACCCTATAAAGAACTTTTGAAATCCCCCCCAATCATGTAAAAAATAAATACATACAATACATTACAAAATTTGGAGGTGCGAGTGCTCGCCAGGAATGTCGAATTAACAGGGCCTGCAAAATTANNGCCGGCGACCCTTCGATTTATGCTTTCGTGGATGTGGATGCCACTGGCATTCTCAAATTTATCGATGAAGAGAAAGCCCAGGGACGGCGCATCACTCCGACGGTACTGGTTGCAAAGGCAGCCGCGATGAGCCTGCGTGAGTTTCCTATACTCAATACCGTCCTGAGAATGGGTGGCCTCTATCAACGCAGGGACATCGACGTCTTTCTCCAAGTCTCGCCCGATAGTAATGAGGATAATCTGTCGGGTGTCTTGATTCGCAAATGCGATACTAAATCTCCGGCCGAGATCGCGGTCGAGCTCAAAAAGAAAGCCAGTCGCATTAAAAAAGGCGATGACTTTGAATATAAGAGGATGAAGGGGATCTTCCATTGGATTCCGACGCTCTTGGTGGATNNTATTCTAAGGTTCGTCGGTTTTCTGATGTATGGGCTCAATCTTTGGTCCCCACTTTGGAATGCGCCTCGAGATAGTTTCGGGAGCATCATGGTGACTTCAGTCGGCATGATGGGAATCGACAATGGTTTTGCGCCGCTTGTGCCGTACTCGCGTTGTCCCGCACTCATGGCAGTGGGAGAGATCAAGGAGAAAGCTGTGGTAGTAGATGGTCAAGTCGTTGCGCGCCCAATGTTATCGATTGGTGTTACTCTCGATCATAGACATATCGACGGCAAGGGAGCATCCTATATGCTGAAAACTTTTCGGGCGTACCTGAGCCAACCGGTTTAATTTTGAGGGCGACGTGTCCAGCAGTCTTGAAACTTATTGCCAACTCTTTTACATCGCTGGAAAAGTCAGCTTGCCTAGCTTTTTTGATTCCGCTAACTTTAACATCCAATGGGTGCATTCATTATTATTTTGAAATGGACAACTTAGGATAGGGATCTGTTCGTGGTTGAAAAAGGTGATATGCGGGTTCTTCCCATTGTTGGCACAGAGATCGCTGAGAAGTGGGATACGCTTTTTTACTTTTTAGTTGCAAGCAGCGTATTCTTCTTCGTCATAGTTGTCGGAGCCCTTCTGTGGTTCGTCTACAAGTACCGCGAGAAAGAACCAGGGCAGGCGGTCGGCAAAATTATTCACAACCAAAAGCTAGAGTTCCTCTGGGTTCTTGGTCCGACAATTTTAGTGCTATTTATATTTGCGTGGGGATGGGCGGTTTACGACCGGCTTAAAATAGCTCCTGAGAGTGCTTACGATATCAAGGTTATCGGTAAGCAGTGGATGTGGCAATTCCAGTATGACACCGGCACCAAGACCATCGGTGAGCTTGTCGTGCCTGAGAAAGTTCCCATTCGCCTATTGATGTCTTCTGAAGATGTTATCCATGCTTTTTTCGTGCCTGATTTCCGCATCAAGAGCGATGTGGTGCCTGGGTTTTATACGACTGTCTGGTTCCAGGCGATGCAAGTCGGTGAACACGATATTTATTGCACTCAGTATTGTGGAACATCGCATGCCAAAATGTTAGGCAAGGTTAAGGTTGTCTCAGCTGACGACTGGGACAAATGGCGCAAGGGTTCAGCGGGTCCCAAAGAACACCCTAAAGATCTGGCGGAGTGGGGCAAGCAGGTTTATATGGAAAAGGGTTGTTCCGCGTGTCATTCCTTGGATGGTTCCCGTCTCGTTGGCCCGAGCTTTAAGGGCGTGTTTGGGAAAACTGAGGAGATGGTGGACGGGTCTAAGCATCTCGTGGACGAAAACTATATCCGTGACATGGTTGAAAATCCTGCGACAGCAGCGACACCCAACAAAGTTATCAAGGGTTACCAACCTGTGATGCCAAGCTTCAAAGGACTCATCTCACTTGAAGAGATGAACGCGATTATTGCATTTATTAAAAGCATGAAAGATTAGGGAGCCAAAGAGCCTATGTCGTCAAGTCACGCACATGCCCATGACAGCCATGGGAACTATCTGACCCACAAAAAAGGACTATGGTCGTGGGTTTACACCTTGGACCATAAGCGCATCGGCCTGATGTATATGTACACGATCCTCTTATTTTTCCTCTGCGGTGGGATCGCAGCTCTGCTGGTAAGAACGCAGCTTTTCAATCCGGCACGTGGTCTCCTCACGCCAGACAAATACAATCAAGCCTTTACCTACCATGGCACTATCATGGTCTTTATGGTCATACTGCCGATGATTCCGTCGGCAATTGGTAATATGGTTTTGCCCATGCAGGTCGGGGCCAAGGATGTGGCCTTTCCGAAACTCAATTTGCTATCTTATTATGTGTTCGTTTTCGGTGCTTTGCTGGCCNNAGGCATTGATACCGGTTGGACTTTTTATGCACCGTATTCCATACGGACCAGCACTTCCACGATCCTAGTGGTAACCGGCGCCTTTGTGATGGGCTTGAGCACCATTCTTACCGCACTCAACTTCATCACCACGGTGCATAAGTTGCGCGCGCCCGGTTTGACTTGGGGGCGGTTGCCGCTGTTCACATGGTGTCTCTATGCGACAAACATTATTCAGTTGCTGGCAACGCCGGTTATTGCCCTGACCCTCATGCTTTTGGTATGTGAGCGCGTGTTAGGGATTGGCATATTCGATCCCAAGTTAGGGGGCGATCCCGTCCTCTTCCAACACTTTTTCTGGTTCTATTCGCATCCCGCTGTTTACATCATGATTCTCCCGGCCATGGGCGTCATTAACGAAGTGATTCCAGTATTTTCGCGGAAAAATGTGTTCAGCTACTGGGGTATGGCTGGTGCGGTCTTCGGTATTGCGTTGGTATCTTTTATAGTCTGGGGCCATCACATGTTTGTGTCTGGGCAGTCCGACACAGCAAACTTCATCTTTTCTTTGCTGACGATGTTCGTGGCGGTTCCAACTGGGATCAAGATCTTTAACTGGACCGCAACGATGTATCAGGGGTCGATTCGGCTAGCAGCACCTATGCTTTATGCTCTGGCCTTTATCTTCGTCTTTCTGGTGGGTGGTTTAACGGGGGTTTTCTTGGCAACGGTCGCCCTCGACGTGCACTTGACGCACACTTATTTTGTAGTCGCACATTTTCACTACACGATGGTGGGTGGTGCGATTATGGCTTTCATGGCCGGTATTCACTACTGGTTTCCTAAATTTATCGGACGTATGTATAGCGAAAAACCAGCTTTTATATCTTGGTTCTTGATCTTTCTCGGCTTCAACGTCACATTTTTCCCGCAGTTTATTGCTGGGATTCAAGGTATGCCACGCCGCTATTACACTTATCCCGAACAATTTACCCTTCTCAACCAGATCTCGACCGTTGGCGCCTATATGATTTCTCTAGGCTTTGTGATTTCAGCGTTTTATCTGGCCTATGCCATCTTTCGTGGTCCCGCAGCACCGGATAATCCTTGGGGAGCAGAGACCTTAGAGTGGAAAACGTCTTCACCACCGCCTCATGAAAATTTTTTAGAAACGCCGATCGTAACCCATGGTCCGTATGAGTATCAACAGAAGCATCTTGCGGAGAAATAGAGATGAGTGAAGGCGTATCCAGTAAGCCCAGCAATCATCATTTTGCCCATCATTTCAAAAGTGCATTTCACGAGTTTGATGCGTGTAAAGTGGGAATGTGGCTATTCTTATTACAGGAAGTTTTGTTCTTTTCGCCACTTTTTGTCGGTTATGCTATTTTTAGGGCCCTGTATCATGAGGCTTGGCATGAAGCGAGCCACCTTCTAGATTGGAAATTAGGGGGTCTGAATACCATAATCCTGATTTCCAGTAGTTTTACGATGGCTTTAGCTGTGCGGTCGGCACAGACTGGGGATCGTCGGAAAACGGTGATCAATCTCGCCATAACGATCGCTTGTGCCTTTGGCTTTCTCATTGTGAAATACTTCGAGTATGCTCATAAGATTCATCTGGGCCTCTTACCAGCTGGCATGTTCACTTACCAAGGACTTCATCACCCTAAAGCGGCCTTGTTCTTTTCGCTCTACTTCATGATGACAGGTCTGCATGGTATTCACGTTGTCATTGGCATTGGTCTTCTCATTTGGATTTTACTGCGTGCAAAGCGCGGTGATTTTGACGCGA
Source organism: Deltaproteobacteria bacterium (assembly GCA_003136475.1). GTDB lineage: Bacteria > Bdellovibrionota_B > Oligoflexia > Oligoflexales > Bog-1112 > BOG-1112. The sequence continues at coordinate 8,366 of PLEQ01000274.1, read as the reverse complement.
ACTATTTTACGCCTATAGAGTTGGCAGGTCTTTACTGGCACTTTGTAGACGTTGTGTGGATCTTTATTTACCCATTACTATATCTGGTGGGATAGAGGGAGAGCGAGATGTCAGCCAAAGGTCACCACATTATTTCCGTAAACACGTGTCTCAGACTCTTCGTTGCGCTTCTCTTCTTAACGGTCATCACCGTTTTGGCATCACGTATTAACTTTGGTGTTTTTAATTTCACCATTGCGATGCTCATTGCAACGGTGAAAGCCTTTTTGGTGGTCCTGTATTTTATGGGTCTCAAATATGACTCGAATGAAAATCGGACCATCTTTTTCTCGTCGTTTATTTTCTTATTTATCTTCGTGTTTCTAACGTCTTCTGACCTATTGTTTCGCCGCCCCATGGTGTCGAGCAATTTGAAGCTCGAACAAATCCCAGCCCTAACTCTCCCCCTACCAGCCGAAGCGGGGAATCCCGCTCCTCAAGGACACGAATAATGTTTCACTTTCTAGTTCTGTTCCTCCTCAGTTCGCTCGCGTTTGCAAATCCAAATTTACCGAAGCAATTGGATGATGTCGGCGTCAAGGAACGTGTGGGTGACACGATCGATCTTACGATTCCGTTCCTTCAGGAGGAAGGGCAGCCGGTGTCTTTCCAGGATTATGTGAAAGGCAATCGTCCCATCGTAGTGATGTTGGGCTATTATGAGTGCCCAAAACTCTGCAGTCTGATTCTCAATGGTTTTCTCGGTGCAGCACGTGCCGTCACTTGGACGCTTGGCAAGGAATATGAATTCATCATGGTCAGCATCGATCCCAAGGAAGATCATATTCTTGCTGCCAATAAGAAAGAAAATTATGTACGGTTTTATGGCAGGGTTGACGCCGGCAAAGGTATTCATTTTTTGACTGGACAGCTGGCGAATATTCAAAAATTGGCCGCTGAGCTGGGTTTTCGTTATAAATATGATGAACGTATCAAGCAGTTTGCCCACCCTGCGGTCCTCGCCATCCTATCCCCAGAAGGGAAAATCACTCGCTATCTTTATGGGGTAGATTTCCGTTCCAAAGATTTAAAACTTGGCCTCATTGAAGGCGCTGAGGGGCGCGTCGGCAACATCGTCGAACGTATACTCCTTTTCTGTTATCAGTATGATCCCAACAGTGGCAGCTATTCCTTTACCATCATGATGATGATGAAAATCATGGGCCTTTTGACGGTCTTTACGATCGGATTTCTCATCTGGTTTCTCCGACGTCAAAGCTCTCCACCCCTAAGCTAGTTCACCAGACTCCTAGCTGGCATTGGATCTTTAGAAGCACCGGTTTTGAAAATACAAGCTGGCTTCTCTGCTCCGAAAAGGCCAGCAATGAAAGTTTCAACCCGACATAAGGGACGAGGGTGGAGATGGCTGTTGGATACCCGATCATTCAGCCGAGTGTCGATGCCTTTACTCAAGTCAATACCATTGAATTTAGCGTAGGAGTGGATGCCGGACGCTACCTGGAGGCATGCCGTCATGGAAATATTCCCATCTGTTTGGCATTTTTCAATGAGGAACGTAGGCACGCTATCGACTGGGTCCGTTGGATTTTGGCCAAAAAATTCTGCAGCACACCCAGCTGCCCAATAGTCTGCTAGCCCTTCTTTCTTAAGTCTAAGCTCGCCAGGCTTATCGTTATAAATATGGCCAAATTCATGGCAGACGGTGAGGATGAACGCAGCTCTGTTGATTTGCGATTTTTGAGCCAATTCACCATCGATAAAGACGACCGCCTCATCGCCAATTTTGCGCGCCTGACTCGAAACGATCATAGAGCGCCGAATCCAAAAGGATTCAAAATGCAAGTTGAGACCTAAGTCTGTGAGCAATTTGGGCCTATAGATCTCTTGGAGGGCCGTCAGGGTTTCGTTAAAGCTAGCTTCGCTAATTTCGGCGTGGGCTGGCTGACAGATGAGAAACAAAGTCAGGGCTAAGATGCAACATTTCAGACGGTATCTCCGCTAGGTTTTATACCAAGATACCGTATCCGCGAACCTAATCAAGGCTTAAGTTACTGTTTTTATTTATAAAGTCAGGTTATCTAGGATTGGGAACCCAATCGGTTTTGAAAATGAGAAAGCGTGTGGGTCGCTTAACATTGTCCCCATTATCACTGACAAAGATCAATGTATGGGAGCCGTCTGCCAAAACCGGCCCCCAGCTAATGCCTTCAATATTAAGATTGTCGATCGCGAGTCCGTCTTCATCTTTGACAGAGAGCNNTTCTCTTTTCATCGGAATAATCGTTTTATGGATGGGATCAAGACTGTTGTGTTCTTTCACGTCCGTGCAGTTCTCACAACTCGTCCGCATAATACGGACAAGAGATAACGGCATTCTCGTCTTATCCTTGTAACGAATATAGCTGCGCTCAATCACAAGATAGTCGTTCGGTGCGAACGCTAAAATATCGGAAACACCTCGCGAAACTCTTTCTGAACCTTGCGTAAGTTGATCTTCAATCGGTTCCATTTCATAAGCATACTCGTTCTGCACGAAGACTTTTCCTCGCACTTGTATATTCCCATTGGGGAGCTTGAATGATTGCTCAGCGCCTAAATTGAATTCAAGCAGCCGCAAAAACTTTGATTTTTTATCCTGGAGCAGCGACAATTCCGTTATCGTAACGTAGCTTCCCTCTTTCGCACTACCTGGAATGAATGAGATGCCTTCAAAACACTTGTTCCGCTGACAACCTTCATCGTTGATAAAACCAACATACTGCTTTAAAAATCCCGGAATTTTATCCGGCAACTCTCCGAAAGGTCTATCGAAGAACCTCTTAGGAAAATCATATTCCGCTTTGAGTTCACCCTCGGTGGTGTATTCAAAAATTTTGGGAGGAAAGGTGAGCAATGCGGAAATATCTTGCTCAGAAACCATCAAGAGGTTGCCGTCAGGCGTTGGGGTCATGCCTTCTAAATCAACTTTGCCATGAGTAATAGGTTTACCGAGGGCATTTTTTAGCAAGATCGTGTCGTCGTCAAGCTGGCCAGCAAATGAAATTTTACCTTTGTGATCGGTGGTCGACGTCATGTGAATTTTAAACAAACGGGCAAAGGTACCCGGACAATAGAGACCGCTTATTCCGCAGAAACCGGAGTCATCCGACACTGCGTAAAATTCTGAGGCATTCTTGTAGTAGAGACTTGAAATCCCCATGAATTCGCCGCTCCATCCCTTAACTTCCTTAGGGATATGAAATGAGCTTAAAAATTCCAAATGAGGGTAATTGCGACCCTTGCCCGTATCGCCTAAGGCCCCACTCCCCAGCGCAGCGCAAAACATAAGAGACATCAAGTTGCGAAAAATAAGGTGCTTTGAATGTATCTGCATAAAATCTTCTTTCTAAAGAAACGACCGTGTTTCATCACTTCACTGTATTGGCTTTATCAGATTCTTTCCGATAGACTTTAAGATGAACTATGCTCCTTTTTTCGGCCATTTTGCCAAGATACTTTGCCTCGATAAAAGAAGCTTTACATATAACNNCCTCTATATGCAACTGTGGAGCTTCAAACATCAGATTCTGAAAGGGATTCTCTCATGCAAGCGTATTTTAGCAATTTTATGTCTGACTATTTTTATGAGTTTAGTTATTTTAGCCGCTTTAACTCGCAATCCTTGGCTTTGGACTCACATCATAAATCCCTATTAAGGACACGATATTTATGCAAAAACGCAGAACACAGCAGCTCTCTTCAACGCATCTAGTTGCCGAAAAGGGCCGCTTCCAAACTTTTCTCTCTGTTATCAGTTTCTTTCTACTCCTTGCAAGTCTCCCCCTAAAAGCTGACACCAAGGCACAAACTCTAAAAGTTGTTGCCATCACTGAGATTGTTGCACACCCCTCACTGCAGCAGGCCAAAGCAGGCATTCTTCAGGAGTTGAAGCGTGCCGGTTTCGAAGTGGGCAAAAATTTAAAGCTGATCGAAGAAAATGCGCAGGGCAGTATTGCTAACGCTAATCTTATCGCCAAGCGTTTTATCGGACTCAAGCCTGACCTAATCATTGCGATTTCAACTCCGTCTGCCCAGGCGGTCCGTAGCGCAGCCAAAGGCACGAGCATCCCGATCGTATTCTCATCGGTCAGTGATCCGGTAGGCGCCGGTCTTATCGAGAGTTTAGAGCAAGTACCAACCCAAATTACGGGGGCCATGGATGGTCCATCGTTGACCGAAATGCAGGCCTTGCTCAAGACTTTGGTACCTAAAGTGAAGACCCTCGGCCTTCTCTACAATGGAGGAGAAGCCAATTCCGCAAAAACTATCGCTTCGTTAAAGAGCCTCATCGATAGCAATATAAAACTGGTAGAAAGCTCGGTGCCGTCATCCAACATGGTACCCGAAGCGATGCGCATGCTTGTGCAAAAGGTTGATGCGATTTACATTCCTTCCGACAACACGGTCTTTTCAGCGCTGCCCAAAGTGATTCAAATCGCAAAAGAGCAAAAAATTCCTCTGCTGTCGAGCGATCCGGATTCGGTACGCTTAGGTGTCTTCGCCTGCTATGGCTACACGCAACTAGCAGTCGGTGAGACAGCAGGGGCGATGGCTGCCAAGATTTTGCAAGGCGAGAAGCTGAGTCAGCTTAAGGTCCGGACACCTGCAAAAGCCGACGTCTTCGTGAACAAGAAGACTGCCGGCAATCTGGGTATCGCTTTTCCCCCTCGATTCCATAATGTCGATATAATCATAGTAGAGTAGTGGAGACTAAAATGAACTTAATGCAACTTGCAGGCTCCTGCGAGCTTGGCTTGATCTATGCTTTAGTGGCGATTGGGGTCTATCTTTCCTTTCGGGTGATCGACTTCCCAGATCTGACTGTGGATGGCACGTTTCCTCTAGGAGCAGCAGTCGCCGCGATTTTGATTCTCAATGGCTGCAACCCGCTGCTCGCCAGTGGGCTTGCGGTTCTAGCAGGTGCGCTTGCCGGTTTAGTCACCGGCTTTCTCAATGTGCGGTGGCAAATCTTAGGCTTGCTTGCCGGCATCCTGACCTTAACCGCTCTCTACTCTATCAATCTACGCGTGATGGGCAATCGACCCAATCTTGCGATTATGGATGAGATCACGGTTTTTCACTTCGGTCCGGTGCTTGTCCTATTGTTGACAGCAGTCGTACTTGTTGTGCTGGCTCTGCATTTTTTCTTTGCCTCCCACTTTGGACTCGCTTTGCGGGCGGGAGCGATCAATCCTAAGGCTGGTGCCGCCTATGGCATCAACGTCAATGTCGTAAAACTTACGGTTCTTGCTATCAGCAACAGTCTGGTCGCACTCGCTGGCGCCTTATTTGCGCAATCGCAAGGTTTTGCCGATATCTCTATGGGCACCGGCACGATCATTGTCGGGCTAGCCTCAGTGATTATGGGTGAGGCCTTCTTTCATCCGCGCTCAGTTACGCTCGCTCTCCTGGCCTGCGTCGTAGGGTCCGTCGTTTACCGTTTCGTGATCTCCCTAGCACTGAATTCTGGTGAAATTGGTCTAAAAGCGACGGATTTGAATCTTATTACTGCGGTTATTGTGGCTGGCACCATGGTTCTGACAAAGATGCGCCGAGGGGTTAGAAATGATCGTACTTAAAAATATCGAAGTCATTTTTAACAAAGGCACGCATGTTGAAAACCATGTCCTCAAAAATTTGAGTCTTGAAATCAAAGAAGGTGAGTTCATCACGGTGATCGGTGGCAACGGTGCTGGCAAATCGACCATGATGAATGTCTTGACCGGTGAAGTGCGTCCGAATCAAGGTTCGGTGGTGATCGATAACCAGGATCTTACAAATTGCGCGACGCATGAACGAGCAAAAAACATCGCCCGTATCTTCCAAGATCCCATGATCGGAACCTTCTCCCACCTTTCGATTTTGGAAAATCTCTGTCTCGCATACAAACGTGGGCAACGCAGAGGCATGGGGTCGGCAAAAAGCAAGTCTCTGCAAAGCATGTTTGCAAATCGCCTTACTAGCCTCGATATGGGCTTAGAAACGCGCTGGCATGATAAAGTATCCCTTCTATCGGGAGGGCAACGCCAAGCCCTCAGTCTCGTCATGGCCACACTGCAGAAGGCTAAAATTCTCCTGCTCGATGAGCACACAGCAGCCCTCGATCCGAAGACCGCCCGTCTTATCCTAACGCTGAGTGAAAAGATGATTGAGGAATATAAACTCACCACCTTGATGGTCACGCATAGCATGTCCCAAGCTTTGTCCTTCGGCACCCGGACCCTAGCTATGCAGCAAGGTGAAATCGTGCGTGACTGGCAGGGTGCGGAGCGGAACAAGCTCTCTCCCGCTGACCTCCTCACCTTCTTTGAGTGAAATTACTCGAATTATATGGGGGAAATTTTAGGACAGCGCGAAGTATAATGTTGGAAAGGCAAAAGATTAAACTCAACACGAGGTTAAATATGTTCGAGACTTTGCTGCCCAGTTTGTTAGCAGCCTGGCTAAATTTGCCCAACGCGCCAAAACGGTAAAGTTAGTTTGGAATCGTTGATGGTGAAGGCTGTTGAGATTTTCTTTTAGCTAAGTGGTAGAAAAAAGCACGCCCTCCGATTCCTAAAGAACGACAGATTTCATTGGCAGTTTTTTCTGTGTTTTCATAAAGAACCTCTGCTTGTTCAAGCTTATCTTGTGGGATTGTTGGACGTCCCCCTGTTTTTCCTCGAGCTTTAGCTGCATTCTTTCCATCTTTGATACGTTCCTGTTTCAACTCTCGTTCCATCTGGGAAATAGCCCCCATCATAGATAAGAAGAATCGTCCTGTGGCATTCTTAGTACCAATGTCTTCACGTAAAGATAAGATGTCGACGCCTAGAGACTCGAACTGTTGTGATAGCTCTAGGAGGTGGGCTAGGGAGCGGGTCATTCTGCTGAGCTCAGCAACAACTACAATGTCACCATGCCGAACATATTCCAGAAGTTTTGTCCATCCTGGTCTGTCAGATTTTATTCCACTGATCTTGTCCTTGAAGATTTTGGTGCCATCCTGCTTTTTCAAGCAGATCTATTTGAGAAGCTGTTTGAAAAGCTCTTCAACTTAGACTGCGATCTCTNNGAGCGTAGCGAAGAATCGCAGTCGGAGCTTTCTCCACTTTTCAAACAGCTTCTGACCGTCGAGATTTTGATCCCTGGAACTCACTCGAGCGTAGCCGATCTTCTGATGGCTGAAATCTTCCTCTCTTTTCATCGCGCAAAAAACCCCACAAGCTTGACTTTACGCACTTTGATTTATGCACTACTATTTGCACTCTTAAGTGTACTGTAAATTCGTTTGAGAGTATAGGAACGCGTAGAGTGCGAAAAACTATACTTTTTGCACCTTACGAAAGTTATTGACTGATATGAGTTCAGAAACACGCCGTCTAGCCATATTGACCGACAAAGAAATTGATGACCTCTACGCTTTGCCAAAGTTCACCGATGAAGAAAGGCACCTGTACTTCACCTTAAGCGCGGTTGAACGAGAGGCTGTTGATGCTGTTCATACCATATCAGTTAGCATTCATTTGATTTTGCAGCTTGGATACTTCAAAGCTAAGCGACAATTTTTTGTTTACGAGCCGGAAAGTGTCCTTGAAGACTTGCAATACATTTTTGATCAGCATTTTCCAGACAGTAAATTTTCCGCTTTGAAGACCCCGTCAAAACCTATTCGTCTTGAGCAATGGAGAACTATCCTTAAAATTTTTAATTTTCGACTGTGCGACAGCCATGCTAAGGATGAACTGGAGCTCAAATCACAACGACTTGCAATGCTATCCACTCAGCCAATTTATATTTTGCGTGAGGCGAGGCAAAGCCTCACCCATCAGCGTATTGTTGCACCAGGTTACCGATTTATGCAGGAGATGATCGGCCGGGTGGTAGCAGCAGAACGCAAGAGAATTACGCAACTGCTTGAGAGGGCTTTGACACCAAGCCATATAAAACACCTTGATGCTCTTTTACAAGCTGATGAAGGCATGTATCGGATTAGCACGTTCAAGCACGAAGCCAACGATTTTAGCTACAAAGAGCTGCGAAGAGAGGTTGAACGCCGTAAATTCTTCCAGGCACTACACGCTGAATGGAAGAACTGTAAGAAAGGAAAATTCATGATTGAGAGGGACCTCAAGCGCCATACTATATTCATTGATTTTTCAAAAAAACCAAAGGCATATGCTGTCTTGGGTTTGAACTCGGAAATCTATGAAATGATTGGAGATCAACCACTACCAATTATGGTGGAAACCGTTTTACTACCGTGGTTTGGAAAAATTATACATGACGGGATCTTTGTTGCGCAACAAGTTGTCTTTGGTCCAAACTGCGTATTCCGTTGAATCCGG
>PLEQ01000022.1 GCA_003136475.1 Deltaproteobacteria bacterium | reverse complement strand
CTCTATGATATACGGCCACTTGATTTTTTGTTCCACTTTTGCAAGTTTTCATAATATGGATACCACGCTTGTAAGTCCGTCTCTGACCACAATAATTCTGTTTTGAACCATTTGTTTTACTTCGGGATTGTGATCAGTTATCATCAGTTTCTTGTTGATGTTTGNNCTTAAGCCCCTTACCAGTCTTGGTTTCGATATAGTCGATTACAGCCAGGTCCACCGCTAAATCAGTCGATGTTCGCTCGCCGCCAGACAGACTCTTAATTGGAACCCCAATTTCGCCGTCCACACTGATGACAGCGTTGACTTCTTCCTTGACAGTTCCCTTCTGGGTTTCTTTCGTGCCTTCAAATTGAATAGTAGCATTGCTCGTGTTCGGAATGCAACGGATAATTTTGGTTGCCTTCTCAGAAATCGCGTCGAGAGCTTCATCAAAGGAGTAGGGGACGTAATATCTTATAGCTTTTTCGGTTTCTAGGGCCTTTTTCAACTCTATATTGGTAGAATCGAGGTCCGATCTATAAGTTACTGTACGTTCTTCCCAAAATTTAGCCTTTTTTGATAATTCGTTGTATGTTTGCTCATAGCGAACTCTAGATTGCTCATAAGCCTGTAATTTTTGCACTGCTGCTTCGTAAACTCGACGATCCACGTCCATCTGACCGCGCGCCTGCTCAATTTCCAGGCTAAGTTTGTTCTGCAATTGGCCTTGACCAAGTACGAAGGCGTCAAGTTTTGCTTTCATCTCGGCACTCTGTTGATCGTACAACTCGCCAGCCTTGCGCTTTTCTTCTAGAATCTTGGCTGTAACGTCTCTCAATTCTTCGTTCAAAATAGGTAGTTGAGGGCTGGTTATAGGCGTTAATGCGCTCTTAAGAGCAGACTCTTCCTGGTCAAGTGTATTTTTTTCATCGAGCGCTTTTGCGGCATCGACAATGAGAATTTTTAAACTAGCAAGCGTAGCCAGCAGTTGTTGCTCTGTGGTTACAGCGCTTTCCGTTTTCCATTCCTGGGTGCATGTCGGGCAGGTAGCTTCTCTAATCGACTTAATTTGAACAGCGATCTTTGCAGCGTCTGCTTTAGCTCGATCACCTTGTTGTATTCTAAGTAGTAGCGCGCCTCTCTGTTGAACTTTTTCAGAAATCGACCGTCGTACAGTTTCTTGTCGTCCACGCTCACTTTCGAGAAGTTTTGAGATTTCGGCTTCAATCTCTTTTCCTCGTCTTTCAAAATTCTCTCTAACAGTTTCATCGTACTGAGGGTTAAGCGTAGACGGTCGGTTGCGAACATATTCTTGAACCAAAGCCTGGCATCGAGATTGGACTGCCACGAATCCAGCTGCTGACTTGTCAAATTTTTCTTTGAGCGATTGGATGACTTCTTCATGCATGTCCTTTATGGGTGCCAGGCCAAGTGCCAGGATGGCGTCCTGCGTGGCGCTAAGGCTGTTCTGGGCAAGTTTTAAATCGTTGTCTACACCAGTCTGATGAAGCGTCAGATCCTTGATCTTAGCTTCGATAATGCTGTATTTTTGCTTAAATGGTGTCAGGTTGCAGCAGTCCATAAGGAAGTCGTGCATTTGACCTGCTGTAAGTTCTAAGAAGAATCCGCCTTCTTTCTGGCGCTTGTGGATTATTTTCCTGAACAGGTCGGCAGGCATCCCTAGAATTTTTACAAGTTCCTCTTCAGCCTTCGCATTCTTTTTTACGGTGTCCGGCAACTTAATTTCAAATTTACCCACGGTCCTAGTTAAGGTAATTTTTTCATCATCGAGCAAGAATTCGCCCTGAACCCAAATGGGCTCTTCTTCAGGATTGATGATTTTACGGGACTGTAGGACAGTGGCAGGGATCTTGTTCAAACCAAGAAGGTAGTCGAGTGCGTTGAAGACGGTTGATTTACCGCTCCCGCTTGATCCCTTCGTGTTGTTGTTCTGACCGTCGATCTGTACGAAGTTGCCAAGCGCATCTACTACGATGACCTGCTCTTCGACAAATCTGCCGATCATTTTGAACCTAAGTTCGACTAAAGCTAGCACTATTCTTCCCTGTAATCTTTTTTCGAGCGTGCTTCGTTGGTTTCGATTATATCTGGTGAGATTTCAACTCGCCTGGCTTGAACGCCATTGTCAACACTGATCTTAGACGATTGCGAAGGTGCGGACAAGAGTTTTTTCATTGTGCCGTTGCATTTTTCGCAAATGAGCGCAGAAGGGAATGGAGGATTGCGGAATATCTTTTTGAAGGAATTCTTACAATCTTCGCACTCGTAATGAATCATTGGCATTATTTTTTACCCGCTTCGGCTTCGGCTTTGCGACGCTCGTCGGCTAATTTTTTCAACATGCCTTCCATCGACTTTTCTTTGGGAGTAATTTCTATAGTGTTCTCGCCTGTTCTGGTCATCGTTCCACCGTCAGGCATATTGATGCCAACGAGTGGTCCAGGGGCCTGCGGAGTTGCTACACTCTTGTCGAGACTTGCCATGGCCTTCATGAGAAGTTCCATCTCTTTCAAGTTCACGCCTTCAAGCGTCTTATCATTGCCAGATGCCATGTAACTGTTCAACTGGTTGCCGATCTTTTTGTGGAGGGCCGACACGTATCGCAGCATCAAGTCTTGGTGCATGAGTTTGGCTTCGACAATCCTGGTTAGTTTCGAATTTTCGAGTTCCATCAGATATTCTTGACGGCGGTCAAACCACTGAATCTTCTGAGAGACATACATGACCAAAGCTCGCGGCTGCCTGGTAATACCGGCGATCTGCCGATAAGTCTGGCCAGCACAGTACAAGTCGAACATCTTCCTGGCAGTCTCTTCTGGCACATCCTGGAATCCAGGTCTGCCCTTGGCAATATAGTCTGCTACAATATCTGCATCTTTGCCAACAATGTCTGTAACTGGGGCTACGGTNNACACGAGTTTGTCGTTGAAGAAGATTTTTACTGCCAGGCCCTTCCATAGGAGGTCCCGCACAGAGTTCTCAAGGGTTTCGAATCGGCGATTCAATTGGTGTTGATTGGCCGCTTCGTTGATGGTCAAATAGTAGGCCACATAGCAATTCTTGAAAGGCTTCTTGATGGTAATGTTGTTCTTTTTGTCTACGTCAACGTTATGCTCGACAGATACGTCGTAGTCAATCTTGACCTCGTTGATCTGTTCAAAGAAAACGAATGGAAACATCTTCAAATTCTTTTCATGGAATTCGCTAAGACGGTTCGACGACACAACCAAAGCGGCCATGCCTTTTACAAAATCTTTTGGATTTGCGTCAGACAATGCCCAACTCCTTCATATACCTTAGTAATTCCACCCTATCAAAATCGGTCTTGAACTGCTTTGCGACGAATTCTGGAAAGCTCTTGCCAGCCTGCCTATCCTTCTTCTGGGCCTTATCTGTGATCTTGGATCTGAGAGGATATTGACCCTTGAGGTTTTCGCTCTCCTTGGTAACCCACGCTGACGAGCCAATGAGTTCGATGGAGACTTTGGCGTTGGCCGGAATTGGCTCTAACTGTTCGCCTTCTTTCCAAGTCAAATGGACGATCTTGGTAACGACGTGGGCTGTGCTAAGTAATTTCTGAGATAGGAGCGCGCCGGTCTTATCGTCGTGCTCAAACATCCAAATGCCCTTATCCTCGTTGGCGTCTGAGGTCGTATCCCATTTTGGAGTTCCAGGATAGACAACGGTCTGGCCAGTTGCGATGTTTTTCAAGTTCTGCGTAGTGTGGATGTGGCCCGACATTATCAGGTCGAATTTCAACTTCGAAGGATCGATGCCATCTGGAGCGTAGAAGCCGTTCTCGTACTGTGAGCCGTCAAATGTTTGGTGGCAAACCAGCACCTTAGCGCCCTGTTCTGCGCATCTGTTTGCAACTTCTACAAACGTCTCTGGATTATGGTAATAGGAAACGTAGGCGAATGGGCCGTCAACTCTGGGTAGTTCGCAAATCTTTAGATTCTTGTGACGCATGTGTTTGAACACGGAAATGGCACTGAATGCGAATTCGTCTGTGGAACCCTTGTCGTGATTTCCGATGAGCACGTATATGTCAATCTGTGGATCAACAACCAAAGTGTCAAGCCAGCCGTCCCAAAATTCTAGAACTTCCAGGCGTACAATGTTGTGGGTATGGAATAGGTCGCCAACGATATGAACCCTGTCGGGCCGCTCTTCGCGGATCGTGTCCATAATGAAGTGCATGAGTTTCTCGCACTCCTCGACATTACTTGGCTTGATATGGGGATCGCCTATCCACAAAATTTTCATACGGGCTGAATGAACTCGATATGTTGTTTATCTACGATCATGAATTTGCCCAGGTGTTCAGACTCATAGATGGCTTTTGCCCACGGCTGAGTGTGGAGCAATTNNGCGAGGGGTTGCGATGTTGAGATGCCATCAAAGCCAACTGAGGTCTGCTTTCCTCCGTCGAGTAAAATATCCACCAGGAGTCGCAATCCTTTTACAGTTACCTTTTGTTCGATCCGCGCAAACTCTGTGCGGCCAGTGGTCGCAGTTTTGACTTCGCGGGTTGATAGGTATGGCTCAACGATAAAGCGATTGAAAGAGAACTTTGGTCTTGGAGGTGGACTTGAAAATCCTCCGTCTTGTGCTGCGCCGCCTTGTGCTGCGCCGCCTTGATACGTACTTCCGCCGCCGCCACCACCAGGCCCGTAGTTTGGATTGATTCCGCTTAAAATTCCGCTCGCGCTACCGCCTGAGCCGCCCGATCCACCGTCGTTTTGATTCATAATTTGATCCCCTTTAATCGAAGGATTTTTTTATAGATTATCGGTAATTTGGATGCGTACATGAGGATCCTCGAAGTCTCTTCTTTTTGTATAAACTGTTTTTCGATGTCCACGTTCGGGTCTTGGGTGTAACTGTACACTCCATAGCCCTCATCGTTTACTGTCGAGTCTGCGCTGACTGTAGATGCCGCGCACATTAACTCATTCAATTCGCCTACTTTGACCTTGGTCTTGGGGATACTTTTCCCCTCTTTTGCATCCTCTGTAAATGCGTTGTTCACAGCGTCGGCTAAACTGCCCATCTCTTCGATGCCACGACGTCCACGAATGGAGTTGGCTTTGTAAAGAATACGCTTGTCTGATGGATAGAAGTGTAGCAAAGTTTCTGAGTAACTGTCAATCATATTTCCGACCATCCGACCAATGCACACTGATCGAAAGACTGGGGAATATGTTCCGCACCACTTGTCGATGCCCGCCGCTAGTCCCATAGCACATATACCAATTAGGTCCATGAGAGTCAAGTGGCTGCGAGGAGTCTTGCGGTAAAAGAGCTTTGCACGGTTGACAGCGAGAGGCATATTGTTTTCGATGAGAATGTTGCGGGCGCGGTGGACTCGCGCGTATAGGGCATCTGCGCGTTTAGGGAATGGTCCTAGCCAAGAGTCTTTGATGAATCTGATGAACTGGTAGTTGATGTCGAAAGTTTTGAGGACTTCGATGTTACCATCTTTGATGGCCGGTGTAATATTTTTACTGAAACTGGTTGCGGTCTCTCTGAAGTAGGGACGCGCGGATAGGATGTTGCGGTTCTTGATGCAGACTCTTTGTAAAAACTTCTTATAGACTTCGGTTGATTGTCGATATTTTAGAATGTTTTCTTTGAATTTCTTTTCGGCATCCAAAAGCTCTTCGACCTGCTTTCTCTGGATTTCCGTTGATTTAAGACCTTGATCTGAGGGGTCTTTATTGATCGCAATAACTCGCGCGATCTCGCCCGCCAGTTTGTAAAAACTATCGTCGAATCCCTCTTGTTTGAATTTTTGGTGCATTTAGGTCGATCCTTCGGATTTCCGTACCAGATTCGCGGTAATAGGTTACGCGAATGGTTAGTTGACGTGATTGACCTTGTATATCACGCACGTCGAAGTCCCAGATGGTAACTTTTTCTTTGGGTCCACATTTTTCTTTATAAGGGTTCTGTTTTCCAATACTTACGCTTCGACCCACTGCGCCTTGTTTGGTCTTAATCTCAGATCCTGTTCCAACCCAGTTGAACGTATGACGCATCGGGTAAATGTTGGTTCCAGTGGCAATGCACGAGGTTCCAATAAGGACTTTGATCTCGTTTTTATTGAACTTTTCGACTGCATCTTTCTTGACAACCTTTTCCAGGCCATACTTTTCGAGCGTCGCCTTGAGTTTGCACGAATGCGCGTAGGCGTAGGGTACGGTCAGAAGTTTTGTAAGCATTGCAATTTGTGGGAGTTCCTCAACCAAAACCAACACTTGTCCGGTCGATGGCATGTTGGCGAACTTGGCAATGAAAGCTGCGATGTTTTTGTTGTTAAGGAAGTGGATACGTTTTTCTTCTAAGGGGTTGTTTGAATTGAAGTTTGGATTGCTCGACTCAACGTCCACTATGGCATAATCGTGAGTGCAGATATAGCCGCCCGCGATGGCCTCCGCCGTAGTCAGCCTATGGACGGTTTCGCCGATGATACTGTGGAGCAACATCTCAGTGCCGTCGCCGCGCGTCTGCGTACCAGACATGAAAAATCTATATGGTACGTTTGCGAACAGGCCGTGACAAAGATTTTCGAGGGTGTCGGCACCCCAAGTATGGCTTTCGTCTACGCCTAACATGTCGAGTTTTGAAAAGAATTCCCACTCTGGCGTATCGCGCTTGATGTTGACCAAACTGTCTGCGATGCAGATTGTAATTCTTTTACCTATTTTCTTTTTGCCATCGCCAAAAGTACCGACGTTGTTTTTGCCCAGATAGTACTCAAATGCCTCTACGAGTTCGCTGAAAATGCTTTCAGATGGCGCGACGATTGCACATCTAAAACCAGTCTCGCGGCAGAGTTTCAAAAGGATTGCCGATTTGCCAGCGCCCGTGCAAAGCTCGACGTTTCCGTGTCTAACCGCTATCAGTTTCTCAACGCTCTGTTCCTGATACGGATGGAGTTCGAAGGGCAGTACGTGCGCCCATGCAATTTTCTTAGGGGTTGGGAACGAGTATGTTGGAGCAACGATGGTATGATCTAATTCCAAGTAGTTTAGAGAACTTGGCCTTATATATAGTCGTGCGCCGTCTTCAAAAACGAGGGTATTTTTTACCAAGAGTTTCAGGGCGTCGAGTTTGGCCTGCCATGCGTCATTGTCTTTGCGGCGGAGCNNACGTGTTTCTATGGTAAATTGCATTTCTCGATAATAATGCTTGTATCGAAATGAGTCAAGTGATATAAATATCTTGCGGTACCGGAATCCCGATGCATTGCTGCGGATCTAAGGTAGGGTCGTAAGGACCTCAGAGGTATTACCGTCCTGGTTAACTCCTCGCTCCAAGGGCCGCACTTTTTTTACTCTCAAGGAGAATTAATGGCTCATCGTAAGGCAAAAGACGCACCCAAGATTTTTGAAACAGACCGCAAGAAAATTCGTCAAATGGTGCTCCGCACTATGAAACGGGTTTCTGACGCCGTAGGTTGCACTCTTGGCCCTGGTGGTTTGAACAGTTTGATTGAAAGCGACTTCCCAGGCATTCCTAACAAGCACACCAAAGACGGCGTGACCGTGTTCAAGGGCCTTGGCGAGATCAATCCTTATGAGCACCTCATTATCGAATCTGCTCGCGATGCCGCTGAGCGCACTGTCACTGAAGCTGGCGATGGCACAACGACCGCAACCGTTCTAAGTTATTCGATCATTCAGAATTTATTCGACTTCTGTGAAAAAAATCCACAGTATAGCCCATCAAAGGCTGTTCGACGCATTTCTACCGTCGTCCATTCCGTTCTGGTCCCCTACATCCTGAGCCGCAGTATCAAAATCGGCGAAGACAATAAAGAAATTCTAAAGATGGTTGCCAAGGTTTCGGCTAATGGCGATACTGAGATGGCCGANNTGTTCAAAGCCTTCGAAGAAATTGGCTATGGTGACGCCTCGCACGTTACGATTCGCGAAATGACCGGCAAGCCTGGTTACAAAGTAGAACGTATCGACGGGTTCCCTGTTCCTGTCGGCTATGAAGAGTCAATCGGCAAACTGCACACCGTTTTCATCAACGATCAAGCAAATCAACGCGTTTACCTCGAAAAACCCCAGTTCCTCCTCTATGACGGTCACCTGAATGACATCATGGGCATCGTTCGGTTGCTAGACGAAATGACCGTGAAGTATGTTGACGAAGGTCAATCCGTGGNNGTATATGTTGACGAAGGTCAATCCGACTTCAAAAACTTGGTGATCGTGGCCCATGGCTTCAGCGAAAACGTTCTCATCCAAATTGCACACGCATGGCCAAATCCTGGTCAATTGAATATTTTACCGCTGATTACGCCGATGGCGCAATTTGCAAACTCACAACTTCACTTCCTGCAAGATTTGTCTGCCTTTACTGGCGCAAAACTCTTCGGAATGAAAGATCAGATTCAAACGGCAACCATGGCAGACCTTGGTCGTGGCATGGATTACATCGAAGTATATCGTTTCCGTACCACGGTGGTCGGAGATCCAGACCCAACTAACGTCGAAGTGCGCGCGGAAGACCTGCGTGTCATGATGGAAAATCCTGAAAGCAAAGCAGAACGCGAATGGCTACAGGAAAGGATTGCAAAAATAACCAATGGAATCGCAAAACTNNTGCTTAAAGAGGCGCACGACAGGTGTGAAGACGCTGTGTGCGCGGTTCGTGCTGCTATTACTTATGGGGCTCTACCTGGCGGTACTCGTATCGCTATCGACTTGGTCCTTAAGATGAGCGCTGAATTGCCAAAGGGCGATCCGGCACGCGAGGTGCTGATGCCAGCCCTCATGTCCCTGCCTTTGCGTCTCTTGGATAACGCCGGTTACAACACCGACGACACCAACCGAATCATCGGCGAACTCATCCAGGACCCGAACCTTGTTTATGACATTGAAAACAAGAAATTCGGAAAAGCCGAGGAATTAGGCCTATTTGACGCGACTAAGGCTGTGTCTGAATCTTTAATAAATGCAGCATCCATAGCTTCCGTACTTGGAACCATGGGTTGCATCATTTGTCACCCGCGCGACGCACAATTCGAACGAGATGAGGCTAAAGCGGATTCTGAATTTATGAGAGTAACATCCAATCCTGAAAATTATACAAACGAGGCCAATCTTAGACCTTAGGGTCTTTCATTTGCTAGCAGTAATCTTTTATGTATGGGTATTATCTACAAAATAACAAATATCAAGAATGGTAAAATCTACATAGGGCAGACTACTCGAACGATTGAAGAAAGATGGTATCATCATATCTATTACTCTTTACAGAATGAGAATAAAACAAAGCTGGGAAGAGCCATACGAAAATATGGAAAAGATTCATTCACTATAGAGCGAGTAGAAGCGACCGATAATCTGGATGAAAGAGAAATTCATTTTATCAAACTGTTCGATTCTGTAAAAAAGGGCTACAATATTAAAATTGGTGGAGACGGTGGCCCACATGCAGAATCTACGAAAAGAAAAATTGCCAAAGCAAACGCTAAACGCGTATGGACGGAAGAAATGCGTGAAAACATGTCTGTTGCAATTTTGAAATGGCATGAAGAAAGAGGTTTCGTTCCTCGGAATGAGGAATTTAAAAAGAAAATCTCGTTAGCAAACAGCNNAGGCGTAAAATGCCAAAAAAGACGATGGATAAATTTCAAGCATATAATGAATCCAAAATGAAGGCCATAATTTGTATTACAACTGGTAAAGAATATAAATCTATTGCTGAAGCCGCTCATGAATTAAACCTAAACAGTGGTCAGTTAGGGCAACATTTAAAAGGAAAACACAAGCATGTAAAAGGCTTTGTATTTAAATATAAATGAAACCCTACGGTCAGAAACACGCTAGCAGAGTGTGCGAATGCATCCAATGCGGCAAGCAAAAGAAAGGCGCATTTTCCAAACGTGCCAGACGCAAGGCTAAGGAAGAAATAAGTAATGAATTTACCGATGCTTGACTTCAGTCAAATGAAGGACGAGAAAAAAAATCAGTATACTGAATTACTGTTTAATCCCTTACAATCCTCACAAGAGGTAAAAGAATGGGCCAAGTTGTTTCTTGGTCTTGAGCTTCCGCTGGAGTTAACTGATCCAGAAAGTACCTCTACGCCTCTCGATGCCATTTGGCAGGTCTACCAAACTTTCAAGAACAATTCTGGTGACGTGAATCCTGGCTATATCCTCATGTCTTGTCGCGAGGGAATGAAGACTGTTTCCGTTTCCATTCTAGAGGTATTACTTTTACTGCATTTTCAACTAGAGATAGGACACGCAGCTGCCGTCGAGGACCAGTCCGCAATTGCTCTTGGCTACATCAATGGTTTTATCTCAATCATTCAGCCGTTACTAGATTGCGCTAAGTGGGAACCTGTATCTGAAAATAAACGTCTGATCAAATTCAAGACCCCACAAGGTAAAACGCCATTCATCAAAATAGTTATTTGTAACCCAAAGGGAATGAATAGCTTGCACGCTAACGTTTTATTCCTTGATGAGCTTGATTTGGCCGATCCCGCTGCCCTCAAAGAGGGTAAGTACATCGTTTCGTATTCGAAGGGCATTTACGGTGTCAAAGTCTACCTTTCGACTCGTAAATACGCGTTCGGAAACATGGCTGAAGCAATCGATAAGGCTCAAGAGAGAAATCACAAGATCCTACGATGGAATATCTTGGATGTTACCGAATATTGCCCGCCTACTAGGCACAAGCCATACGGTGCGCTGCAAGACAGGTATGTTTGCAAAACTTTGCCGCTTGTTCAAATTACTCCAGAAGACTACAATTTCTTGCCAGAGTCAGAGCAGAAAAAATACGAACTCGTCAGAGACGTGTACGAGGGTTGTCGTACATGTCCGCTGCTACCCGTATGCAAAATGCGTCTGTCAACCAAGCCTCCAACTGCGACTGGCGGATTCTACAAGCCTATCGTCTCTGTCATTCAGTCATTCCTAGAAAACGACCCAGATAGTGCTGAAGCACAGCTCCTTTGCTGGAAGCCTGGTGCGGCTGGACTCGTCTATCCAAGGTTCAACGGAACTCTTGGTCTTGGCAACGTTGCATCTTTGAAAGAAGCGTATGAAAGGCTGACTGGTGAAGAGGCGAAGCGTCCAATCTCAGAAATGGACCTCTTAAGAGCCCTCCAGGAAAGAAACGTTCCAGTCTACGCTGGAGTCGACTGGGGATATACGCACGATGCCGTCATCATCATGGTTGCCAAATTAGATAATGGCGAAATTTGGGTTCTGGATTGCTATGCGGCACCTGGACTAGAATTTTCCGACATGCTTTTGAGTGGATTGACATACAAAGAAAAATATGCCATTCAAAAATGGTATTGTGACCAAGCTGCACCTTCAAACATCAAGTCTTTCAACAAAAATGGTATGAAATCGCCGAAATTTACCAAAGATGTCATGGGCGGTATTGAAGCCATCCGTTCGAAGATCGTAAACGGCGCAGGCAGCAGAAACTTTCGCGTCATCGACACCCCAACAACCAAAAAGGTCGTAACAGCGCTCCAAAAACACAGGTGGAAGCTGGACGGTCAGGGAAACCCCACAACTGAGCCAGATGATGCGCGCGGTATTGCGGATATATGCGATGCCCTGCGTTACATTGGCCAAAACCTGTTCCCAGTCAANNCAGCAAATGAAACAAGAGATCAGATCACGTCTTGGAAACGAAGGTGAACTCAAGGGTGGTACTGGCAAGAAAGGTGGATTCCATTGGAACATATGAGAATTGTTGAGGAATTTGGCAGTCTGACTTATTGAGACAATCTTATGAAGATGATCGTCTACAAAATTACTAATAAAATCAACGGTAAGTGCTATATAGGGCAGACCGTCAAGCCCATTCAACGTAGGTGGAAGCAGCACATTGTCGGAAATGGCCATTGTTCGGCAATTCACGGCGCCATTACAAAATATGGCATAGATAATTTTGATGTAAAAATCATATCTCATAATAATTCCATAGAAGAGATGAATCACAGAGAGCGATATTACATTAAACTTTTCAATAGTTTGGCGCCAAATGGATACAACCTAACTGAAGGCGGAATTAGGCCGTCTTTTTCGCCCCAGGCCAGACTTAACATGGCTAGAAAAGGTGAAAAGCACCCTCTTTGGGGCNNTCTGAAGAAAGTAAAAAGAAAATGTCCGTTGCAAAAATTGGTAAAAAAAGAAGTGTCGAAAGCAATAAAAAACAATCGGAGTCCACATCCGGTAGTAAACATTGGAACTTTGGCAAGAGCCCCTCAGGCGAGACTTTGGCTAAGATATCTAAAAATGCGTCAAAACAGTACGCCAATGGGCGCGGTGCTATTCTGCAGGAATGTAATATTCAGAGGCGTATTGCCATAATTTGCAATCAGAATGGTATTATTTACAAATCAATAAAAAGCGCTGCAATATCCATAAACGCCTCCGCAAGCAATATAACTCAACAATTAAAAGGAAGGGCTAGGAGCGTAAAAGGNNAGAATACAAATGTCTAAATTTTCAATGAGCATTTTTTTGCAAGCGTATAGCGACATTTTTCCGTCTAATCAAGCCTCTCAAAATAATTTTCGATGGAATCGCGATCTTAACTCAATTTTTGTAAATAATGCAACAAGTCAAACTCTTCAAGTAGCGCCTGGTTCTACCACGAATCTTTTCAGCGGTATGCGCACTCTGTTGCAAGATAACACGACAGAATATTCACTGGCACTGGCGCCTTTCCAAACCAGTATCTATGCTCTCACCGCAGTCGCGGGCACCCTCCCAAATTTTCGCACACCGCGCGTGACTGGTGCCGACGCAACAACTCAA
>PLEQ01000343.1 GCA_003136475.1 Deltaproteobacteria bacterium | reverse complement strand
AAAGAAGCGATAGCCGAATGCGTCGACTCTCTTACGGCTTCTGGCATTCCGATGGACTGCCTCCGTATCCGTGCCTTTCCTTTTTCGACCGAACTGAACCAGCGTCTCCAACAGTATGAAAAGTTATTCATCATCGAACAAAATCGCGACGCTCAGATGCGTAAATTACTGAGTGCAGAACTTGACTTGCGCACTCCTGTTGAGTCGCTGACCTTTTTTGACGGTCTCCCTCTCGTTGCGGAAAAAATAGCCAAACACGTTCGCTCGCGTCTTTCGCCTGTCGTTTAACTTCCTTCTCACTCACTTTTCTGTTAGAAGGCAGTTCCATTTTTTTTAGGACTTCAATTGAGAATGAGACTTAGTTTCCTAATCACAGCGTTGTTCTTAGTTTTTCAAACCCAATCCGCTTATGGACATTTTCTTCACACAGAAGAGAAGTTCCGACAGGGTGAAGAGGCAGTCCAAGAAAGTCATTATTGGAAAATATCTCGCGATCTTGCTGGCTTTCTCATCAATGGTATAGGCTTGGTAAGCGCTGCAAACGTCGTGTTCAAAAACCATGCAGGGCCCGACGATGCTCTAAAAGATAGTCCTCAAAAAAAGGTCTCCTGGTTGATACATGGACTCGTGCTGTGGAATACGATTGAGATCCTAGGCCATTTTGCAAATATGTTGGGCTCAACTATCGATCTTAAAAATATCATCAGCGAAAATATCGGTTCCGACATTGTGAATACGCAATTCCAAGAACTGCGACCCGTCTACTATGCGACCTTCCTCTTCAACCTTTTTGCCATATCCCAACACTTGCTAACGGTTTTTTGCATTCAACGAGAAGGTGTTGAACATCTGCTATCGATTGCCAACATCCTCGACATTGGCGGACACCTCAATGACATATGGCTAAGCGGTGATTTGGCGCTAAGCGCTTCCGAACTTAGCGAAAGCGAGCTAGATAAGTTATAGGACCTGACAGATCGGCTCATCAAAGTGTCCGTGCTTGCAAACGGGCATAGGCCCGTGGCAGGCAAGCGATGAGATCGGAAGCGATCATGGCATAACTGGTTTTCGCACGCGCTGCCAACTCACCTGCCAGACCATGCAAGTAAACTCCGAGCATGCCGGCATCCCGAGTTGACAAACCTTGCGCGAGCAAGGCACCGAGCAGACCTGCCAAGACATCCCCACTCCCAGCAGTGGCCATACCGGGATCGCCTTTAATGCTCACGTAGGGAATTTTTCCAGGGTGCAAAATAAAAGTCGGAGCCCCTTTCAATACGATCGTGCACGAACGTTCTTCAGCAAATTTTTGGCAAAGACGCAGGAATTCAAAAGTGCGCGGGGGAGCGCTTTCCAATCGCAAAAGACGCGCCATCTCTCCAGCGTGGGGCGTCAGGATCGCGTACATAGGCAGGGGATAATTTTCCTCAGCCATGAGATTCAAAGCATCGGCATCCAAGACCACTGGGCACTCAATGCGCGGGAGCAAAAATTTCACCAAGCTGCGGGCTAATTCGCTACGCCCAAGGCCGGGACCGATGACGGCAGCCTTCGAAGCGTTGATCGTCGTCAATAAGCCCTGACGCGCACGTTCACTCAGTTTGAGCGCATAGGCGACTTTCAACAACTCGATCGGAGCGCAAGCGACTTCGCCTCCGATATGTGAGGGATGCAGGAGGCGCACGATTCCGGCACCACCGCGCAGCGCGCCGTAGCTGGTCAGCACCGCGGCCCCCGCCATACCTGCGGAGCCTGCGATGATAGCCAGTGAACCGCGCTGATATTTATGGCGGTTGCGTTGAATAGTCGGTAACAAGGTCCGCGCACGTTTCTCTGACAGCAGGAAAAAATCTTCCTTGGCCTGCCGAATATAGGCAGGCCCCAAGCCAAACGGCGCAATGCGCAGGTGACCGAGAGAGTTCCACGACTCTCTCAGAAAAAACCCCGTCTTGGGGAGACCGAGTGCAAGTGTCCAGGTCGCCTTGATGGCGACCGTCTGTTCACCCAGCAGGCCCTCACTTGCGTCCAGTCCTGAAGGCACATCGACGGCTAAAATTGGCAGACCGGATTCATTGGCACGGACGATCAANNCCGAAACCCCGTACCCAGCAGGCCATCGATGATCACACCTTTCTTGGGCAAGCTAAATGCCAAACACTCTTCGGGTGCGATCACCGTGCCCCCGACCCAGGTGAATTTTTCGTGATTGCTTTGTGTCAAAGGACTGGCTGTGACAAGCGCAAAGACTTGCAAAGCCGTTACCGAAAAACCCTGTTCCTGCAGGTAACGCCCAGCTACGTAAGCATCACCGGCATTATTGCCTTTACCACAGAGCAAAATAACTTTCTTGGCAGCCCCCGCCTGCGACTGACTCGGCAGTGCCAGCAAAAACTTTGCAATTGCAAAGCCGGCTTTCTCCATAAACGTCGCGGCTTGCTCCTTACCGTGGTCCTGATAAGAGAGTGCCTCCTTCCTCGCCATCTCCGACGCCGTGACGACTTTCAAAAAATATCTCCTTAAAATTCAGATTTCGCTATTTTTCGATCGAGCCAAAGTAAGCGCTTCTGCAACCAGTTCTTAAGAATGTCGATGTTTCCTTCGAAGCTCTTACTGCGATGCCTTGTATTCATAATATACTGCTGAACCAAGGTGCGTGTCCCAGCCCATCGTATTTCGTCACGTTTGGGAGCCTCGCCAAGACTCTNNCAGTCAGCGTATCGATCTCGTCCTCTAAAACTTTCCAACTAAAAAGTTGGCCCGGTTTGCGCAAGTCGGCATAGCGCTCTTGAACCGCTGCGACAAAGTAGGGATCGTCTAAAAGCCGCTTGAACCAAAAGGCTGCTGGATAGACAAGCCAGTGTTTTTTGTGAGACCAGCCTGAGCTTTTGCCCATGCCATAGAAATTCAAGTTCCCCCACGCGATGTCGAAATCCCACAACGGCCCCATATGAAATTTGCCATCCTTACCTTTGTAGAAATACCCGTTGCGGCGAAAGCCATCGATATTTTTGGTCAACTCTTGAAACAAAAAGAAGTCGACGAACGACGCCAGGTCTATATACGGACGATAGCCCTTGTCGGGATCTGCGAAATCTTTGGAGCGCAATGCTGTTTCAAAATCTGTGACCTGCTGTTTCATCAAATTCTTAACCAGGCTGTACTGCAGAAGGTCTTTCTTTTTAAGACGAGCCATTTTGTTATCGCTAGGATCTGCAAATTTGATCATCGTACCAAATTTGGTTTTGAAGGAACTCTCGCGCGCAGCAATCTGCAAGAGGTAGTTAAAATCTTCCAAATGCTTGGTATCCAGCTTGTCTATAGGGACACGGTGGCCACCACCTTGAATTTTTTCGGTCATGGTAAAGAGACCGCGGTAATCATTATTGACCGAGAGTTCAACGAACTTGGTCCGAGGCGCTCCGTAGGGTTCTGACCGCTGTTTGCCGAGCTCACGTCCCAGCTGCAAAGAAAGTGCATCACGAATAAAGGTCCGATCGATATAGGGTGTGCGAAACGCCCATTTGGAACCTTTGGGGAGCCCTGCCATCTTAATCTTCTCAGTCTCACCCTTTTCATCGACGACAGTTATACCATATTGCCTTTTTTCAAAAGCCAGCGAGGAATTCCCACGATACTTCACAAGCACGGGCTGCCATCCTTCAGTATCAAGGCAGAGTACAGGTTCACCGAACCCTTTCCTTTCCGGGAACCACTGCATCACACCACGAACTTCCTGTTTCTTATCCTTCGGAATGACATCATTCGTGCATATAGCTAGGGTGGGAACGCTAGGCCAAGCCGCTAATACAACATAAGAACATAGCAAACTGACTAGAAGAACGATCTTGCTAAAATTTGGATCCACGATGAGAGCTCCCAAAACATTTATTCTCCGATGTTGTAGGCGGCAGACGATGAGAGGCTTATGATAGTTGCGACCGAATGACGGAATAATTCATAGGACTAGCCGACTTTGTTGAAATTCAAATTGACTTCTCTGACCATTTTTTAAAATACTACTGTCCAGAGTTATACTGGGCTGCGTTGAATTTCATTTCCAAAAGTTTCAAGTGATTTCTCACCAAGGTCTAGAACTGAGCGCAACGCTGTCGTCATTAGGAGAAGGGGAATATTATGGTTGAGTTCTCTCCGGAACATACACCCGTTATCATAGATGGTGTGCGTACCCCTTTTATGCGTAGCCATAAGGCTTATGTGAGCTTAAGATCCTGCGACCTCGGTCGGCTTGCGATTTCTGGCCTCATGGATCGTCTGGGAATTGCGGGAGAGACGATCGAGCATGTGAGTATTTGAACGGTGCTGCATGACCCGCACACCCCTAACATTGCACGCGAGAGTGTTTTGGCTGCGGGCTTGTCGGCACGGGTGCCTGCGCATACGGTCTCGCTAGCTTGCATATCTTCCAACATGGCTGCGACGCAAATTGCGGACATGATCCGCTTGCAACGCATCTCTATCGGCATTGCGGGCGGTGTCGACACGTGTTCCGATCCACCGATTCGCTTATCGCCCAATTTTCGGCGCGCACTGGTCCGCTGGCAGAAAATTCGCAAGCCGGCCCAAATGCTCCCCGAATTGCGTCGGCTTAAAAACTTTGAATTCGCGGACCTCGCACTCGATGCGCCGAGCGTTGCTGAGTTTTCAAACGGCAAAACGATGGGTGAGGGTTGTGAAATCTTGGCCCAGCGCGTCGGTGTGAGTCGTGCGGAAGCTGACCACTATGCTGCCCGCAGTCATGCTTTGGCCATCAAGGGTCAGCAAGAGAAATTTTTCACAGACAATATTATCCCAGTGCAACTGCCACCAGCCTTCGGCACCATCGAGCAAGATGACGGCCCACGCGCCGATACCACGGAAGAGAAACTCGCAAAACTGTCACCAGCTTTTGACCGCACCTTTGGGGTCAACACGGCTGGGAACTCATCCTTCCTTACCGATGGTGCGAGTGCCATGTTGATGATGAGTCTCCAGAAAGCCAAGGACCTGGGTTATCGTGCCCGCGCGATCCTCGTCGACCATGTCTATGCTGCTGGGGATGTGCTGAGTGAAATGTTATCAGGGCCAGCTTTTACCATCCCGCTCTTGCTCAAACGTAATAAGTTAAAAATTTCCGACATCGGCGTTTGGGAAATACACGAGGCTTTTGCCTCCCAAATGGTGGCAAATTTGAAGTTAATTGCCTGCAAGTCCTTCGCCCAAGAACGCCTAGGTCTGAGCGAAGCAGCCGGCGAAATTCCGCTGGATAAGCTCAATGTCTACGGCGGTTCGCTTTCGATCGGTCATCCGTTCGGTGCTACGGGAGTGCGGCTCCTCTTCACAGCAACAAAACGTATGGAGCAGGAGGGAGCGCGCTATGCTGTCGTTTCAGGTTGTGCCGCTGGTGGGCATGGCTCGGCTATTCTCTTAGCCAACCCACAAGTTCTTTGATGGAGGAAAGTGCTCATGGATAAACGATCGGAAACAAGGAAGAGTGAAAAGATGCGTGGGACTAGCGAAGAATCCAAATATGAGCCCGGAAACGGCCTACCTCTTAGCGTGAGTTACCGCGACCAGATTGCTGTGGTAGCCTTCGACGATCCGCATAAAAAGGTCAACGCGCTCAATTCCAAGTGGCTGCCGCTGGTTGAGGAATATCTCGATGAGATTGAGAAAAATGCGGATGTCCAAGGCGTCGTGCTCATCTCACGCAAGAAAGACTGTTTTGTAGCGGGTGCCGATATTCATGAGCTCCTAGCGACAAGCAATGCTAAAGAAGCCTTTGAACTGAGTCGCAAGGCCCAATTGCTTTTTCATCGCCTGAGTCTCTTTCCTAAGCCGGTCGTTGCTGCGATTTCGGGGACCTGCCTCGGCGGTGGGCTGGAACTCGCGCTAGCCTGTCATTACCGTATTGCCAGTGCCAACTCGCACACGGTCTTAGGTTTACCCGAAGTTATGTTAGGCCTCCTCCCGGGTGCCGGTGGCACCCAGCGTTTGCCGCGTCTGGTTGGACTTGAAAAAGCCCTCTCCATGATGCTGATGGGCTCCTCCATTTCAGCCGTCCGAGCCTTAAAAATGGGCCTGATCGACTACCTCAGCTATTCAGAGAATCTGGAAGACTTAGCGGTCAATGCCGCAATTCGACTGGCCTCCAAAAAGCTTAAACGTAAAGTGCGCAAAAGCACGGGTGTTACGGGTTTCTTGGAATCCAATACCTTAGGTCGCGACTTTATGTTCAAAAAAGCCCGTGACACGGTCATGCAAAAAACCCGCGGCGTCTACCCCGCACCGCTTGCGATATTGGATGTCGTTGCCTACGGCTTTAATCACAAAATAGAAGATGCACTCAAAAAAGAAGCTGAGGAATTTGGTCGACTCTCGCAAAGTGCAGAAGCCAAAGGACTGATGTNNGATGTCGCTCTATTTTGCACAAACCGAGCTGAAGAAAAATCGCTTTGGCAAACCCAAGCATCCCGTTCAAAATCTCGCAGTTTTAGGTGCAGGTTTGATGGGGGCCGGGATTGCGTCGCTCAGTATTCAGAAAAATATCTTTGTCCGCCTCAAGGACTTGAGCTTCGAAGCGCTCAGCAAGGGCACCAAACACATCTGGAAAGAGCTGGATGCTAAAGTCAAACGCAAGAGCTTAAGCTCCTTTCAGCGGGGCCAGGTTCTGTCACACTTGGCTGTCCAAGTGGACAACCACCAATTTGACAAATGTGAGATGGTGATCGAAGCCGTCTTCGAAGATATGAAACTCAAACACCGCGTCCTTAGTGAACTTGAAGAGCATTTGTCTGAAAAGGCAGTTTTTGCCTCCAATACCTCGGCTCTTCCCATTACTGAAATAGCCCAGGTTGCCAAACATCCTGAACGGGTACTCGGGATGCACTATTTTTCGCCGGTCGCCAAAATGCCCTTGCTCGAAATCATCTACACCGACAAGACTTCTGATGAGGCCCTCAGTCTGGCTGTTGACGTAGGCCTGCGCCAAGGCAAGACGGTGATCGTGGTCAAGGACGGACCGGGTTTCTATACGACCCGCATTCTCGCGCCTTACATGGATGAAGCGGCCATAGTCCTGCTCGAAGGCATCTCGATCCCGCAGCTTGATGATATTATGATGCTCTTTGGCTTCCCCGTCGGTCCCATGAAACTTATCGACGAAGTTGGAATCGATGTGGCTTGTCACGTCGGGGAAACGCTCGGCAAAGCTTTTGGAAAACGCGTGGCAACCTTAGACCCCACCATGCTCCGAGCTTTCCTAGACAAAAAATGCCTAGGCCGTAAAAGCAGNNCAAAAATGCCTAGGCCGTAAAAGTGGCAAAGGCTTTTATATTTATAGTAGCGAAAAAAAGGGCGCGTTGGGTTCACTCTTTGGTCCCAAATCTGGACGCACGGTCAACCCCGATGCCCTAGCCTTAATCAACAAGCACCGGGGTGGGAAACGTAAAGAAGTTGAAGATGTTAAGATATTGCAAAAACGTCTCGCATACCGGATGATTAACGAAGCTGTTTACTGTTTGCAGGATGGTATACTAGCATCCTCGCAAGAGGGGGACATAGGCGCCGTCTTTGGCGTTGGTTTTCCGCCATTTCTCGGTGGCCCATTCCGCTATATCAGCACCTATGGTGTCCAAAAAGTTACGGATGAACTCAAACGTTTTGCAGACGTGTACGGGGAGAGGTTCGAGCCGTGCAAACTCTTGCAAGATATGGCACGCGAAGGAAAAACGTTCTAAACTAGCGAAACTCTCAAGACGCCGAACTTATTTTCCTTCCTGAGCACCCGATAGAGCAAGAAGGCAAAATCTCGCTACTCGCTATTTGCCCTGCATTTCGGCAGAAGCGAGAGGACAGAGGGGCCGGAGGAACGTATTATGACTAAATGTATAGACAGCCAGACTAAACTCAGCCGTCAAAAACACAATCTGGAAATCATCCAAGCNNGTCCAACGTTATAGTGCCCAATCAAGTTGGTTTCCGCCGCGTCCTGTGATTAAAAAAGATCCGGAAGCGATTCAAATTCTCTACGGAGAAAAGAAAGAGGCTCTTGTTGAAGCGCCCCCAGAGACGATTTAAGACTCCTCGTTTTCTAAAAAAACATGCGCAATAAGAGGCTTCATCTGGATAGTATCAGTCTTATCCAAGACCTACTGAGTCCTTTGCACTTGGGCAGGTCGACGAGTCTTTTTTTAAGTTTTCTGATTCTCGTCGGCATCGTCATCCTGCTTTGCTGGATGGNNGGCCTTCAAAAACACCAACTCATTCAACGGATCGCGTCACTGGCTCCAGCCTTTATTATCTATTTGACGGCGCCCGCTTTTGCGATTTCCGGACTGAGCGCCACGGCTTCCTTTGTGACGCTCGCGATTCTCTTGAACGAGATCTACATAACCATCGCTATCGGAAGGAGTCTCGATGCCTTCCTCCATACTTTCGAAGAAATCTACGGCACCTATACACGTGCCAACCGCGCGCCTATAAAAAGCTACGTGCAAATTGCACGCATTATACTTTTTATCTGCGTCTTTATAATCGCCCTTTCACTGCTGCTCGATCTTTCTCCCTGGACTTTTCTCACCGGCCTTGGGGCTGCTACTGCGGTCATACTCTTGATATTCCGCGATGTGATTCTAGGATTTGTGGCCAGCATTCATATTTCCTCTTATGACATCGTCAGACTGGGCGATTGGATCGAACTTAGCCAGTATGGAATCGATGGTAATGTCATTGAAATTTCCCTAACGACCGTTAAAATTCGCAATTTCGATAAAACCATCACTACCATCCCAAGCTATTCCTTGATCTCAACCGGTGTTAAAAATTGGCGTGGTATGCGTGAATCCGGTGGTCGCCGGATCAAACGCAGTATTAGTATCAGCATGCGCAGCATAAAATTTGCCAACCGTGAACTGCTAAGCCGATTGCGCCAAATCCCCTTGATTCAAGACTACATCGATAATCAAATCAAAATCTTCGAAGCAGCCGGAGCTCTGAACGAAGACGCCTCGACTCCGCTCATTAACACGGCAAAAACCACCAACATTGGCCTATTTCGCAACTACCTCAATGCCTATTTGAAAAAAAATAAATTGATTCATAAACATGGCTTCGATTTTCTAGTCCGTGAACTGCAACCCAGCGACGNNTATTGAGATCTACGTTTTTTCAAATGCCACCGAAACGGAAATCTACGAGAACTTACAAGCGGAAATCTTCGATCACGTCATTGCCTCATTAGAGTTTTTTGAATTGGCTGTTTTTCAGAAATTTTGATCAGCCCTTAGGCTCTTGAGAATCCTCATCCGTTATCACTTCCTCTGGGGGTAAATCTGCGAGATCAGGAGAAGCGGTCTTATTGGCGCTAGCAGGAGCGGGAGCGGGTACCTTGGCTAATTTAGAAGCCGTAGGTTTGGATGTCGGAATTCTTTCTGGGGCAAAGTCAGGTTGATTTTTATGCAGAATCGCCTGGACTTGCACGTCCAGTTTTTTAACTTTTTCAAAGCCTGGATCCAGTGTCATCGCCTGTTGGATATGCGTTGAAGCCTCTTTTGGCTTATTCCACCGCAGATAACCCAAACCGATATTGAACTGAATACGTGACTCAAGTTTTGTGTCATTGAGATGGGGAATGGTTGCCAAGTAGAATTCAATGCCCTCTTCATATTTTCTATTTTTTATATGCGAAATGCCGATAGTATTGAGCAGGCTCGCTAGCGATTCACCGGGCTTCTTATTCGCTTCGTTGATATAGTCAAAAATAGTCTTAACAACTTTGACTCCCGAACTTGCAGTAACGTTCAACTTGTCAATAGTCAAAGCCTTGTTAAAAAAACTATCAGCTTCCTCGTATTCCAAATTATGCAGTGCCGCATTCCCAAGCAGGTTGAGCCGCTCAACATTCTTTGGCGATCGAGAATAGGCCTTTTTCAAAATTTTCTGAGCATCGACGTATTCTTTTTTGAGCAGTTTGATTTTCCCCAACAAATGCAGAGGGAAAATCGCGTCCGGCACCTTCTTCAACAGTTGGATCAGTAAATGTTCAGCTTCTTTATACCTTTGCTTGCCAATCAAAATTTGAGCCGCGGCGCAGCCGATAGGCACCGGATGCGGTGCACTATTCAGTAAGGTCTCCAGAACTGTAAGTTTGCCTTCGACCGTACTGCTTTCAATTTTAGTAAAAATTTCAGTCAATAAATCTTTCTTGTCGTGCATCCACAGACTTTCTTCGTAGAGATCTCCCACCCGCCGAATCAGCGTTCCTCTCTGTACTGGTTTTTCAAGAAAGCCGATGAGCAAATTCTCACCCAAAAGCGCTAAGTCTGTTTTTTCTAAAAATCCCGAAGACACTATGATCGGTGTATAACGATGGGTTTCCATAGCACGAAAACGATTCAAAAGCGCCATGCCCGCCAGCCCTGGCAGTTTCCAATCCATCACGATGAAATCAAAATGTTCTTTTGCGACTATCTCGATAATTTCTAAAGGGTTTTGTTGGGCGTTAACTTTAGCCACACCTGCATCCATAAGCATTTGCTCGATCNNGACAAAAAACCTTCCCCTCCAAATAACCCAGGGCCTTTCCTTATTTCGGTAAAAGTTAAGGAACAGTTAAAAATTTAATTTAAAAAATTCAGGTTTGCGGTAGATTATGCTCCAGAGATCTACCTAACATTCGGTCGCGACACCAAAAAACGATGCTTCCCCCCGACCGATTTTATGGAGCAAACTTAAGGAATAGATACCATGGAACTTCTTTACAAGAATCTTACCAACTATGAACATATTGTTTTTGACTGGAACGGGACTTTGCTATCCGATGTCGAGCTTGTGCTAGCCATATTGAATGAGAATTTGACCAAGCACAAATTAGATACAAAAACTGTTCAGGAATTTCGCGAACATTTTTCGTTTCCCATTAAAGATTTTTATCTCAAGCTTGGGATGAAAAATGAGCTGTTTGAACATTACCAAAAGCGTTATCACGAGCTTTATGATTCGCAATACAAGAGCTCGGAACTTTACCCGGGCACGCTTGAACTCATTCAACGCCTGCATCAGACAGGCAAGAAACTTTCCATTCTTTCGGCAGCGAAGCAGGAGCACTTGCATGAAGCTGTCGAGCATTTTGGTCTCAGGCCTTATATGGAGCATGTTTACGGAGTTTCTAATAACATCGCTGAGGGCAAGTCCCAACGCGGTCGGGAACTGCTCGATAAGGTATCGATTGCCAAAGAGAAAACAATTCTGGTGGGGGATACTCTTTACGATGCCGAGGTCGCTAAGTTCCTCAACATCGATGTTTTACTCGTTGCGGATGGTCACCAGTCCTACGAGCAGTTGCTCAAAGCCAAATGCCCCATCCTGCCTTCGCGATATGGCTCCTCGCTGTACTAAAATGGCAGAGCTATTGAGGAAGGCCAAGCGTCATAGCGCGGAGACTTGCGCCACCCCAGTTATTGCTCCTAAGCAGCTAAGAGGCTAGTATCTTTGCAAGACAGCTTAGGAGTAGAAGGCATGATCCCCTATGTTAAAGGCAAGGTAGCCCATCAAGCTCATGTGGGCATTCCCGAGGGACTTTACGAAGAGGAGTATGCGCGCAATGGCTTTTATGGCGCGTACGCTCATTTTTACCGCACTGAGCCCCTCGTCGCCTGGACACGTATCGAAGGCGATTTACGTCCACGCGCGTATGACCTTATCAAAACGCCAAAGACCTCTTCGGACTATCTCGACAACCGCGTGCTCTATCTTTACAACAACGATATCCGCATCTATTTTGCGTCGATCGACAGCCCCATGAATTACTTCTTTCGCAACGCGGATGGTGATGAGGCGCTCTTTATCCATAGCGGCGCAGGCTGTCTCTTCACCGATTTTGGCCCGCTCAACTACCGAGCAGGCGACTACCTGATCATTCCACGCGGGACGATCTACCAACTCGCTCCAAGCCAAGCGACGCAGATTTTTCTCGTCGAGTCCGCCACGGAAATTCATCTGCCTGACAACTGCCTGCTTGGACACCATGCCTTTTTCGATCCAGCGGTCATGAAAATACCGGAACCGACCCCTTACCCTCACAAAAACGCGCAGGAATATGAACTCGTCATCAAACGGCAAGGGGCCTTGAATAGAGTCTATTATCCTTTCTGTCCGCTGAATGCGGTCGGATGGAAGGGGACTCTCACCGCTTGGCAAATCCATGTCGATGATATTCGACCCGTCACGAGNNCTGCCTCGACCACTCGAGACCGGGGACCCTTCGGCAATGAAAGTGCCATTTTTTCATTCCAATATCGACTTTGATGAGGTGATTTTCTACCACTCAGGGGACTTTTTCTCTCGCGCCGGCATCACGCAAGGGATGATCACCTTACAC
The DNA here is from genome assembly GCA_003136475.1 of Deltaproteobacteria bacterium. GTDB lineage: Bacteria > Bdellovibrionota_B > Oligoflexia > Oligoflexales > Bog-1112 > BOG-1112. The sequence goes on along the minus strand of PLEQ01000343.1, from coordinate 25,949 downwards.
CCGCAAGGCATCCACCACGGCCCACACAAGAACGCTCTCGAAAGAAGCAAGGGCGCTCAAAGAACGGACGAAGTTGCCGTTATGATCGATGCCCGCAACCCACTGCATATCGCTGATGGTGCTGAACGCGTCGAAAACCCTGATTATTGGAAAAGTTGGAGAGACTATAATGTCAAATAACCCCCTCGGACTTGATGGCATTGAATTTGTGGAATTTTGCTCACCCCGCCCCCAAGAGCTGGAGACCTTGTTTCAGGCCTTTGGCTTTTCCTCATTGCTCGAACACCGTCCCCATAATGTGTCGCTATATACACAAGGTGCTATTCACTTTCTGCTGAATCGCAAGGCAGGCTCCTTTGCTGAAGACTTCTATAAAAAGCATGGACCCAGCGTTCCTGCGAAGNNTCTACCAACGTCAGGGCCAAGCCATTCCGGCCATCATGGGCATCGGCGAAAGTTTGATCTACTTCATCGACAACTACAACACGAGCTCGCTTTATGAGCAGATGGGCTTCACACCAGCGGCCAAACCGATCAAAGTTGCCGACAAAGGCTTCGTCGTGATCGATCACCTTACCAACAACGTAAAACAAGGCGAAATGGCCAGCCTAACCAAGTTCTACAAGGAAGTTTTCGGCTTCACAGAAATCCGTTACTTCGATATTCGAGGCGTTAAGACCGGTCTCACGTCTTTCGCCTTGCGTTCGCCCTGTGGCAAATTCGCAATACCCATCAATGAAGGGACCGAATCCAAATCGCAGATCAATGAATATTTGGAAGACTACAAAGGGCCGGGTGTGCAACACATCGCTCTCATGTCCCAGAACTTACTCAAGTCCCTCAGCCTGCTTGAAAGGTCGGCCATCGAGACCTTGGATATTGACAACGAGTATTACGATGAAGTTTTCAAACGCGTACCGAATGTGACCGAAGACCATGCTGAAATTCGTAAGCGCAATGTCCTGGTTGATGGCGATGAAGAAGGCTATCTCCTACAAATCTTCACGAAAAATGTGATCGGCCCCATATTCTTTGAGATGATTCAACGAAAAAATCATAATGCCTTTGGGGAAGGTAATTTTGGCGCCCTCTTTCGCGCCATCGAACGTGACCAAGAGCGTCGAGGCTTTCTCTAATCACGCCAGATACGGGACGTGCGACGGAACCCAAATNNCCGAATTCTCCGGATCTGTACTATAATATAGATAGCTAAACAAATTCTAAAAGATTCTGAATAAAGCAACGTGCACAAGGAACTAGTCGGATTGATTAGCTCAAGGTACGCTTTTTTGCAAAAAATAAAAACTATTTGCAGATATTCCTTTGAATCTATCAAAACTTGAAAAGCCTAAAGACTTCAGGACCGATGAACCCCTTAACGAGACCTTGAAGGACTATCTTTATGGTCTTAGCGAACGCTTTGCCAAGCGTCCGGCACTCGAGTTCAACGGTCAAAGCATCACCTATGCGCAACTCCAGAAACGCGCTCATCTCTTTGCCAAATTTCTGATCTCCCAAGGGATCAAGCGTGGTGACTGCGTTGTGCTACTCATGCCACGTGGGCTTGACATGTTTATCGCTCTCTTCGGTATTATTGAAGCCGGAGCGGTCTATGTGCCGATGGATATTCAATTCCCACTCGATCGGATCGCCTATGTCTGCACCGACTGCCAGGCCAAATTCATCATTACGGACTCAGCCTATGAATGGAAAGGCCTAGAAAAATTCTGTCTCTTCTTTGACAAAATAGCTAAAGACCTGGATTTTCTTGCGTCACATCAGAGTATTCCCGAGGAATTCGCACCGCGACCTGAGGATATTTGCTACATTATATACACTTCCGGATCTACCGGTCGCCCCAAAGGGGTTATGATCAGCCACCGCAGTATCTGTCATTTTATGAAGGCTGAAAGTGCTATTCTGCAAATTCGACCAGACGACATTGTACTGCAAGGCTTTTCCCTAACTTTTGATATGTCGCTCGAGGAAATTCTAACCGCCTTGTATGCGGGTGCCAAACTTATCATCGCAAGTACCGAAATGATGAGCAGTGGCCCTGACCTTGCAGACATCCTCACGCAGCTTAAAATCACCGTTTGGCACTGCGTACCCACGCTCCTCTCCATGCAGAAAAAAGATATTCCCACTCTGCGTCTGCTGAATCTGGGCGGGGAAGCTTGTCCAGCCGACCTTCCGAAACGTTGGTTTAAAAAGAACCGACGCATCATCAACACCTATGGCCCGACCGAAGCCACCGTCACCGCAACCTATGCCGAACTCAAGCCAGGCCAACCCATAAGCATCGGTGAACCCCTGCCCGGTTATGAAGTTTTCATCGTCAATGACGATCTCATGCCCGTCGAAGATGGGTTTGAAGGTGAACTCTGCATTGCAGGACCAAGCCTCGCGAGCGGTTATCTCAACCTAGCCGAATTTACCAAGACCAAATTCCTAACCGCACCGTTTGCTAGAAAGGATGGTACGCAACCGTTCATCTACCGAACCGGAGACTTAGTACGCCGAAAGCCCCGACAACCCATTGAGTTTCTTGGACGGTCGGATACGCTGGTTAAAATTCGTGGCTTTCGCGTCGAACTGACGGAAATCGAATCCGTACTCATGCAAGATAAAGCCATCCAAACTGCTGTCGTGACTCTCATCAAAGAAAAGCAAGGCTTCGACAGCATGGTCGCGTTTCTCGTGTTGAAAGATCCAGCAAATTACGATGAAAATCGCCTTTGGCACAACTTACGCGCCCAAGTTCCCCCCTATATGATCCCCAATGTTATGAATGTCGTCGATGATGTACCGCTACTGCCGAACGGTAAGGTCGATCGCAAAAATTTGAAATTTACTAAAACCCAAGCGCGCAGCGCAACACGCGCCATTCAAGAGCCTGAGTCGCCGCTTGAAAAGAAAATTCACCAGGTTTGGAACGAGCTTTTCGCACCCTTCCCTGTTTCGATTGATGACAATTTCTTTTTGGATCTCGGTGGGCACTCGCTACAAGCTGCCATCATGTTGTCTAAGCTCCGCAGCGAGCACGCTCTCTCCCGTATTTCTATGCAGGATATTTATAATTTTCAAACGATTCACAGCTTGGCAAAACATCTCGACAGCACGACAAGCTCTGCCAGCCCGCTCGCAAGCAGCATCGCGATGCCAAAATTCCAAGCCATTCCTCAATTGCGCTATGTGCTTTGCACGCTGGCTCAGGCGGTCTGTCTCATTCCCATTTTTGCGGTTTTTGCCTTACAGTGGCTGCTGCCGTTCATGACCTATTCCCTCCTTGCCCGTCAGGGGGCCGCACCTCTGCAAGCCGTGCTCTTTGGCCTAGCTTCCTATCCGGGTGCCATCTTAGCAGTCATGCTTTTCACATTAGCGGCCAAGTGGTTGGTGATTGGACGCTATAAGTCCGGGGACTTCCCGCTCTGGGGTTCCTATTATTTGCGATGGTGGTTTGTCCGGCGTCTGCAAGCGCAAATTCCTCACTATTTCCTGCTCGGAACACCTTTACTCAGTTTCTATTATCGCTTACTGGGTGCCAAAATCGGCAAGAATGTCTATCTGGGTTCCGATTGTCTCGACGCAACGGACTTGGTGAGCATAGGCCAAGACACGTCGATCGGTGAAAATGTTCACCTAAGTTGCAGTTCGGTAGAAAAGGGCCTGATTCGCTTTGGCACAATAAACATCGGTCGCTCTTGCATCGTTGAAAACAATTCAGGCCTCGGCTTGAATAGCGTTATGGAAGATGGCTCCCAACTTGGTGAGCTCTCTCTCCTCTCGAACAACAAACGCATCCCCGCGTTGGAACTTTGGGAAGGCTCACCCGCGCATCATTGCGCACATCTCGATGCTGCGATACTGCAGAAGAAAGCCCCACAGATCTGCTCAGCTCTTTCCTATTTGTGCTTTGCCATCCTGATTCCACTTTTACCGATCTTTACCTTAAGCCCTCTGATCTTTGGCCTACGCTTACTCCTGCATACACGCGCGGGAACGGACTACCATCTTTTCCTGCTTTTTTCCCCGTTTTTGGCCATTTCTTACATAGTGATGACCATCTTACAAACATCGACACTCAAATGGCTGCTAGTCGGAGNNTATTGGTTGGCAAGTCGTCTCATGGATATCGGACTCGACTATCTGTATGCGTTTGATGAAACACTCTTTCTGCCTTACTGGTATCGCTTGCTGGGTATTCGTATCGGAAAAAAAACCGAAATGTCTACTCTCCCTTCCTCATGCCCGTGGGATCTTTTAGACATTTCCAGTGAATGCTTTATCGCTTCCAGCGTCACCTTAGGCAGTCCCAAAATTCACCATGGCTATTTGAATTTTATACCCACCCATTTGGGTCACCGGACTTATGTTGGCAACAATTCGCTCATTCCAGCTGGCACAAAAACCGGAGANNACAAGCTCTTGAAAAATCAACATCCTGGTTCGGTTCGCCCGCAATATTTTTGCCGCACCGGCAACTCTTCTACCAATTTGATGATAAGACCACCTACAATCCGTCCAAAAAACTTATCGCCTTGCGAGCGTTCATCGAATCTATACGCATAGTCCTACCGTTAACCTGTACGATCGCCTTGAGCGTGCTGCTCATCCATATGCTCACGGAACTCTATGTTCATGGCTATAGCTTAGTGCAACTCATTCTGCTCTTGCCCTTTCTCTATCTCCCCATCGGTCTCCTAGCCTTTATCATCACCCTTTGCGTAAAGAAACTCACGATCGGTCGCTTCAAAGCCTGCGTCCGCCCGCTCTGGCACCCAGGCATCTGGGTCGATGATATCGTCATTCGCGTGTATGAAACTTTAGCCGTCCCCCTGTTTTTGGAATCCCTCCTCGGCACACCGTTTTTGAATTTCTTCTTTCGCATTTTAGGTGCCAAAATCGGCAAACGTGTTTTTATGGATACCACCGATATCGATGAACACGATCTGATTTGTGTCGGAGATGATGTCGCTCTCAATGAAGCGGCCTGTTTGCAAACGCACCTTTTTGAAGATCGCGTCATGAAACTCTCCCATCTCACAGTCATGGATCGCTGTGTCGTCGGCTCTAACGCAATCGTCCTCTATGATTCGGCCATGGAAAGCGGCTCACAACTCGGTGACCTTTCCCTCCTTATGAAAGGAGAAACCCTCCCCAAAGACACCGAATGGGAAGGCTCCCCGGCTCAGTGGATCGCTTCCTTCTAAGTGTTATTAAATAACTACACACAAGAACTCCGTTGACTTGTAGCTCTTGAGCGCTAACCCCCCGTATGCCGCAAAGCCTCGATGGGGCTAAGCTTCGCAGCGCGCTGCGGNNAAAGTCGAAAGCAGCACGGCACCAAGCCCACCACAGACTATGCCTAGAACGCCACCCAACGCACTGATCAACACGGCCTCCACCAGAAATTGAGCAAGGATGTCACCCCTTGTCGCTCCCAAGGCTTTTCTCAAACCGATTTCGCGTGTGCGTTCCACAACCGAGACCAGCATAATGTTCATGATGCCGATACCCCCCACCAATAGCGAAATCGAAGCGATGATCGCGAGAAGCACTGCCATAGTGTGACTCGTTTCGGCGAGCGCATTGCGAACTTCTGCCATATTGCGAATGGTAAAGGAATCTTTATCCGTCGGACTGATATGATGCCGTACCATCATCAATTTTTTCACACGATCCGCTACATCATCTAGTAGCGAACTCTCACTCACTTCAATATCGATCGCCTCCACATAGACTTTGCCCAGCAAGCGTCGCATAGCGGTCGTCAGTGGGATCAATATCATGTCGTCCTGGTCACCAAAGGAGGACTCACCCCTTTCTTTCAAAACGCCTATCACTTGAAAAGCAATACGATTGATCTTGATCGTCTCACCGATCGGATTCTGGCCTTCCGCAAATAAACTTTTCAAAACTGTGGCGCCAATCAATGCTACCCGGGCCCGTTCCTGATCCTCTGCCTCCGTATAGAAACGCCCACGCTCGGCATCAAGAGCATGGATGCTGGCATATTCCGGGGTAGCACCTGTGACATTGGTGTTCCAGTTTCTATCAGCATACGTAACTTGCAAGCCACGACCGACCACCCTCGGACCGACCCAACGCACATCGGGTACACTCTCTTTGATTTGCCGGGCGTCCTCCACTGAAAAACGCGTCACCGAACCGGCTGAGTAGGAGACCCCACCAAAGCGTTTGGCGCCCTGCCGCAAGACCAAGAGGTTGGTCCCCAACGAGGCCAATTGTTTCTCAAGCGATGCCTTCGCTCCCGACCCTAAGGCAAGCATGGTAATCACCGCAGCCACGCCGATCAGAATGCCAAGCATAGACAGTAGAGAGCGAATTTTATTGGCTAGCAAAGAACGCATAGCTTGCACAGTATGCGTGTGCAGAGTCAGCAGAGAATGTTGCAAGTCCTTGCGTATTGTCAAATTCGCCAAATCTTGCTTGCGCAAACCCAAAGTGATTTTGCCATTTTTCTTACGCTCATCCGAGACAATGGCCCCATCGCGCATTTTAATAACGCGCTGCGCATAGTTGGCAATTTCCAACTCGTGGGTGACGACCACTACGGTAATACCCTGCTGATTGAGCTCACCAAAGATCTGCATGATCTCTTCTTGCGTGGCCGAGTCCAAGTTGCCGGTCGGTTCATCCGCCAAAATCACATACGGTGTGTTGACGAGGGCACGCGCAATAGCCACGCGTTGTTGCTGGCCGCCGGACAGTTGGTTGGTTTTATGCAACAAGCGATCACCCAGACCAACACTGCTCAGCAAGGTTTCTGGCAACTGCCTATCGAGTTTTGGCACGGCATAAAGGAGCGGAATGCTCACATTCTCCAGTGCGCTGGCTCTATCCAGTAAGTTGAAACTTTGAAAAACAAACCCTAAAGTTTGACTCCGCAATTCGGCAAGCTCGTTATCACTCAGCTTGGATACTTCTCTGCCAAACAGATGGTAGGTGCCACTATCCGGCGTATCAAGGAGACCTAGAAGATGCAAAAGCGTGGATTTACCAGAACCCGAAGGTCCCATTATGGCGACGAATTCGCCTGCCGCGATCGTTAGGTTTAGATCTTGCAAAGCCTGCACGGGCTCACTCGCACTATGATAGGTTTTGCTCAAACCCCGAAGTTCGATCATACGTCTTTCTTCTTAGTGTGCACCCGAAGCATCGCGTTTTCTGTGCATAAACGGAGTAAAAGGATTTTCCGAACCCTGCTCGTGCTCACTTTTGAGCGTTTCCTCAAAAACTGTCGTGTTTTCTTGCAAGCCTTCGCTAATCTCAACGAACTTACCGTCATTCAATCCCAGCTTGACATCCGCCGACCGCAGTTCTGCTCGTGAATGGGGCACTTCATTTTCCAAACGGTCTGCAACCCACACACTACCCAGCGTCTGATCTTTCCCAAAACGCACGGCAGAAAGCGGCAAGAGCAGCACAGCTTTCTTTTGTGCCACTTTAAAATTAACCGTGACATTCATCCCACTGCGCATATATTTTGCTACCGCACGCGGATTGACTTTTACAAGATACATCGTGACGTTGTTGACAGTGGTCGCATCAAATGCAATCGCTGAAACTTTCCCACTCATTTGTTCCTTGGGATAGGTAANNGACAAACTCCGCTTCCTGGTTGAGCGCAATTTCACCCAAATCTGTCTCATCGACTTGCGCTTCCACAATCAGACGATCCGACATCACGAGCGCTGTATCGGAACCGCTCAGCGTTTGACCGGGCTCAACTTCGACGGTGATGATATTCCCGGTGATCGGCGAAATCAGAGGGATCGGCTTGTAAAGATCCTCCCAGTAGGCAAGTTCCTGCGGACCTTTGGCGCGTGCGCTGTCCAGTAAGGCCGCTCGATCCGTCGAACTCATCCAGGCCAAGAGTTGGCCTTTTTTCACATGCTCACCCTCATCGACTTCTACCGATTCAATACGCACACTAATCGGAGGTTTGATCGTGACGCGATTTTCTGGCTGCAGAGTCCCGGTGGCTTGCACTTGAATGTTTATATCCCCACGAACAACTGTGACAGCTTTGTATTCATGACTGGCAAAGCGTCCACCCCGTTGGAAATACTTGGAGTACTTAAAAAATACGACAAGCCCGCAGCCAATCCCAAGGGCAAGTATCCAAAGCGAGATTTTTTTCATAAATTTAATCCCCCAATGCTTTCCCAAGTGCGCTCTCATAGGTAGCGCGTGCAAGTGCGAGATCTCTTCGATTTTGGAGCAAGGTCTGTTGGTCGCCAATGAGATCCGTTTCTAGAATGTCCCAATCCTCGAAGCTAATCAGACCCAATTTGTACTGCTCTTGCGCAATGGTAACCTGCACCTTGGATGCCTCAACCAGCTCGGCTTGAACTTTGAGTGTTTCGACTGCATCTTGCAAGGCGACATACGCTTGCTCTATGGTATGAGCCAGCTGGGCATCGGTATACTGGAATTGGGCTTCGAGACTTGCTTTTGCCGCTGCGGCGGCGCGCACAGAGGCAACGACAAAGCCCCCAGCATCGATTGGAATCGTGACCGTTAGACCCAAAATGACATCGTTGGATGCCGGCGGCCAGTTGCCATCCCGCAAGTACGAAGCTATGAAATTTACCGTGGGCATGAGGCTCGCTTTCGCTATACCAATCCCGGCATCTGCTGCAGCGATTTGGGCATGGCCACTGAGATGCGAAGGATGCTGCCTGACCACCATCTCCAGGACGGGTTCTTCAACCGTTCCGTCCTCTTGAAAGTCCCCCTTCACCAATAAAGCCGTCTGGTATTTTCTGCCTAGCACCACACTCATCTGCAGTTGCGCAACTTTCAAAGCCCGTTTGGCTTGGTCGACGCTGAATTTAGCTTGGTGGAAACTGGCTAAGCTTCGCAAATATGAACCTTTATTTTCACTACCGTTTTGATAGCGCAATTCCACGAGGCGGACACTTTCCTCCCGGCGTTTTAGAATTTCCTGATTGAGATCAATAAGCTGCTGCGCATAGAGTTGGCTATAAAAAGCATTTTTAAGGTCGGAGCCCAACTGGACCCTAGCACTCAGAATGTCGGCATTCGCCTTTTCCGTATTCCACTGCAATTGTGTTAACGTTTCTTGATCCAAAAAGCCGTTGAAAATATTTTGCGTGATATCGAGTTCGAGATTATAGAACTGCGACTGGCCCCAATCCTCACCAAAAACTCTCGGTGCCGCCAAAACGGAGGCAAACGGCCTGCGCAAGGCTCCGGTAGAACTCGTTGTCGTCGTGCCGTTGGCAGAACTCGCTATGATAGGTTTCGTATAGGTATAAAGCGTCTTGGTGCCACTTAAAGTTGCCGAAGGTTGGGGAAAATAATCCTTGTAAGCCGCCCGCTGCAAATCTTCGGTCTGAGTCTTGGTTTGCTCATATTGCAGAAGAGACGGATTATTGCGCAAAGCTTCTTTTACACAGCTTTCCCAGTCAATGACTTCCTCGGCGCGGGCGCTATAGGCAAAAAGGCTCAGGTTCAAGACGAGGAAAATACAAAAGCGTCCAGGCATGCTTAGCGGATGCTCGCGAGCTAGGTTTTTGTATGCAATTTTTTTCAAAGGTCTCTTCGACACTTATCAAAATTTTCCTGACTCTATTTTTGCACATTTTTTTCTGGACCTTGGACGGCACATTCTAACTAGCGTTTTTCTTCCGTGTTGGTGTTCCCAAACAATAACTGACGCATATAAAAAATCGGCAAAAAGCAGCTTGCCACTAAAATCCCTTGATTGCCCGGAACCGCAGAAGTCGCTCTGTAGTGCGTTTTGAAGAGACTTCACTTCTTTTCAGTGCGTAGCTAGCCAAGAATTCATCCTTATTTGCAAAAAACGACATGGGTAGCTTTTGCTGACGGAACATGCTCGGTACAGTGATAGCCCAACTTCACTAAGTCAATCCCTTGTAGAAGATGCTCACCGGTTCCCAAAAGGACTGGGGAAATCGCAAAATGCATTTCATGAATAAGCCCAGCCTTCAAGTATTCCCGTACAAGAGAAACTCCTCCGCCGAGCCTGATATCCTTTCCTTTTGCTGCTTCGGTGGCTCTTTTGAGAGCCGATTTGATGCCGTCTGTTACAAAATAAAACGTTGTTCCACCTTCCATTTCAATTGGTGGACGCGGATGATGAGTCAACACAAAGACTGGAACATGATAGGGAGGATTTGGGCCCCACCAGCCCTGCCATTTGCCATCTCGCCATGGGCCGCGTACAGGCCCGAACATATTGCGGCCCAGTATCCATGCTCCGATATTTTTGAATCCCCGGGCAGCAAAGTCATCATCGATGCCAGTTACACCATCATCATTATTCTCGTTGTGCATTTTTTTAAATGTCTTAGTACCAAAAAACCACTCATGCAAAGCCAATCCACCAACGCCTAGCGGATTGTTCAAATCTTGATTGGGACCCGCGCCATAACCGTCAATAGAAATCGAAAAACAAAGTACACGAAGTTTGCTCACGAGATTTCCTTTCTTTAAGTGACGATNNATTTTGGATATTTCTTGGAAGGCAGATTTTCTCGAGGAGGCAAACAACTCACTCCCTCACCTCGAAGGATTTTTAACTAAGGATGCAATCCAGTTTACATCGATTGCTGAAAAATATTTTGCTAAGGGTAGGCTTTTCATTTCACGTAAATAATTGTAAGCGTAGAAGGCTGTTTCCTGCAGAAATTTAAGGTTTGGTTCCTCTTTGCTGCGACGAAAATAGTATTCGAAATCGGCTAGAATTTTAGTGATTCGTTCCTCTGCTGTTCGGACCTCCTCCTCAAGAAGTTTCGCGTTTCTTTGATGTTTCCAAAGTTGATAAGCGATCTCTTCTAGCCAGTTTTTACTAATTTCTTCTATAGACTTCACCGTTTTTGCTTTATATATCTCACGTAAAAAATTGTAGGAATAGAGCAGTTTTTTATTTCTGTGTGTATTTTGGGAAGCCTCTTTCAAACCTTCCAGAAGCGATTGTGTATACTCAATAAGCTGCGCCTGTTTAACAAGATCCGGTTCAGATTCTGGAGAGTTCCATACTTTCATTTTTTCAATTTTCCAATGATCATAAGCTTCTTGCGAGTCTTTCCATCGCCAATAGGCAGCTATATAATCCAAAGACCCTGGATGATTTTTAGAGTGTTTAAAATCCGGATGAAGATTTTCTGCATCGATACAGATGCCATTCGATTCTGACTCTTTTATGAATTTATTTAATTGAATATGGTGGTCTAGCAAAAAACCAGCCATGTAGAGCGCACGTTCTAGATCAGAAGGGTGTTTGTCCTCCTCGCCGTTCACAGTGACGTAATTACTTGTTCCATAGTCATCTATTTTTCGCACTATACTACTCAGTTTGTTTTGCTTGAGGAGCTGCTCGAGCAAAAAAAGGTCTGCCCTTTGTTCTTGACCACGTAAATAGAACATCTTTTTATAGGCTTCTGGAGTCTTCGGTGGCAGCCATAATGGAGGGTTTGTTTTAAGAGTTTCGAGGATGATTTTTCCAACGTGAGTTGTCTCGTCAAAAGCAAGCTTGCCTTTTTCAAGGTAGTCTTGAATATGTTTCAGGTCTTCAGAAAAATCAGCGCTCTCTATGCGCTCCTGAATGCGATGTGAGTCATTTTCTATCTCCACGTTTTCTTGGCTGTCGTGATGGACAATATGTCCAAGCTCATGATACACCGTGGTCAGTCTTTGATCCAAGTCGGGAATCGAGCATAGCACAATAAAATTTGTGTGAGACTCACCCAAATTTTCCCAAGAATATACTTCGATTTTTTTCTCTAGGCCAATAATTTCTTTAGCTTCCGNNACGATAGCCACTCTAGATCCATTTCTTTTACAAAGCTAGCAGGCGGACGAAAGGTGAATTCCCTTAGGAAATTATAATAAAAAAGAAGCTCACTGCGGTAATAGGGGTCATTTTGATCTTTCTCATGACGAGCTAAAAAATAGTGAATATTCCAAGTGAGGCTATTTATCTGCGCTATGAATGTATTCGTGTCTTCTTTTTTCCACTTGTTTATTTCTTCATTCTTCCTTTCTTTATAGTCAACGTTTTGATCTTGCGCGTTTATTGGCAGAGCNNGCTATTTGCTGATCGTCAAATTTCTAGATTTCTTAAAGCGGGCAATCAGGCGGTTGGGTAAAGCGTGGTATCCTCTGGCTAAATTGGAACGGTGTATACCACATTCAACAACTTCAGCCTTTTATCCGTTCTTCCGAGAGTGAATTTTTTAATCGTCTTTGCCCAAGTAGTCACACCACTTGGGATCTTCGGATGAATAAAGACATTAATCCAGGCTGGCCTTCAGTGAAGGGTCATATGTGTTATTTAGCACATTTGTGACTTCTGACCTCTTGAAACTTTTCTTTTTTAGGGAACACTCATCGAAGCAAGTCCTTGCACTTTCCCATCAGGCGCGAGACTAGGCTGGGCAAACCATTTCAGAAGGGTTGGATTGACATCCATGTGACGCACAGGGTAGTCGAGGTCTTTGAGTTTGATGTCTTCACCAAGCACGGCGACGACAAAAGGCACCACTTCATCTTCATCCACTACGGTCGCGTGTCCTCCACCGTCAGCTGTCTTATGACCACCGTGATCGGAGCTGAGCAGCAGCAACCAAGTTTCGCCACGCTGACGCATTGTTTCTTCGATCGCAGCGAGGACTTTTCCAATCAGGGAATCCGCTGCACTAATCGCTGCCATATACTCTGGATTCGCACTAAAACCGTGACGATGTCCGATACTGTCGACATGATCTAAAACTCCCATAATCACATCAGCATCGCCTGCGATCATCGCAAGCAGCCAGTCGGTGAGTTTTTCATCCTTGGTATCGTCTTCTTTAGTCGGAGTGAAGCGATAATTTAAGTTGCAACTTTTATTAGAATCAAAGGCGACATTCGGCAGTTCCTTCTCCTCGCTATGACCACATTCGTAATCGAGTATACCGGTACCAATACTCGAACCAGACTTGCTCGTAAGGAAAGCGGAGACGCCACCAGCTGCGGTTTTGAAACCAGCATTTTTTAAGGTGGCAAAAAATGTCGGGTATTTTTGGGTGGTGGAGGAAAAAGCTTTCTGACATTTGTGCTCGTTATCGGTCACCCCATGATGATCCACATCAGCGCCGGTCAGGACCGAGGCCCACCCGGGTGAGGTCACCCACACCGGCTCACAGTTCCAAAGGAGTGACGGCGCTCTGGTTTTTCTAAAGGCGCTCTGGGCGCGAGCGCAACGAGGGTCAGTGGGGCTCTGACAAGGCGCAAATTTGCCCTGGATCATGAGTTTTTGAATATGCGGTGCCTGCTGATCCTGCCATACGCGTTGATGGAGTTGGGTGCCCATGCAGCCATCGATCCCAAGCACGAGCGCGCGTCGTTTCGGGTGCCTAGCAAAAGCTGAGTTTGTAACGAAAACGAGTATGAGTAGGGAAAGGACTGAACGCTCCATAAAGACGCTCACGTGAAAATTGGTTTTTGCTACCCCCACTAGTCTACCAATAGTCGATTCAGGCTCCAGGTTTTTCGTTTAAACGAGCTAGCGGACTTCTATAATATTCGAGTCAACTCACCCGAATTTTGCTTAAAAACCCTGAGTCCCCTGAATATCCCGCCTTAACGCTGAAGAATAAGCTTTAAAAGCCGGTATCTTCTACGAAAAAACATGAATCCGCTTGAAAAGGCCGGCTATTTTATTATCCTTGCGGGCTCAAAGACACATTCATGAGATGAGGCCCGCAATTGGCAAGAGTACCGATAAAACCTGTGAGTTCTGGGGCTAGGCCAAAAATTGGCACGCAGCAAAGTCCCAAAGCTGTGAAACCCAAAGCTGTAATTCAGGCAGCGATTTCTCCTCCTAAAAAACCAGCACCTAAAAGCGCCGATGAGATGCTTTATTACGGTTTTCACGCCTGTTGCGCGCTCTTTAAAAACCGGCGAGACACCATTATCCGTGCCTATTGCACCGAAGAACGTCTCGAAGACATGGGGCTTGTGCTCAAATGGTGCGCAAACAATAAAAAAGCCTATCATGTTGTCACAAAGGAAGATCTTGAGAAGGTCACTGCCTCTGTGCATCACGAGGGCGTGGCACTGCTTGCCAAACGCAAAATGCCTCTTCCCGAAAATGAGCTCTTCGCACGTCTTCAGATGCAGCGTCAACCCTTGGTCGTGCTTGACGAAGTGCTCAATCCCCACAATATCGGCTCCATTATGCGTGCGATGGCGCACTTTGGTTGGCAACACCTCGTCTGTGCCGAGCAGTTTGCTGTGCAAGTCTCATCCTCTGCGGCACGAATGAGTGAGGGCGGCAGCGAATATGTCGACTTGACCTTCTACAAAGATGCGACGAGCTTTCTAAAAAACCTCAAAGCTCTGGGTTATCAGACAGTCGGTTCTTCGACGCATGCCAAACGTGCCCTTTATACTACGAAACTTAATTTCCCAGCTCTCGCGTTTTTCCTTGGCAACGAGATCACGGGGCTTTCCAAAAGTTTGGTGAGCAAACTGGACTTTAGTGTTTCGATTCCGAGTTCTGGCTCCGTCGAGAGTTTGAATGTCGCAATGGCCTCGGCCTTGCTTATTGGCGAATGTGTTCGCCAGCATGGACTCAACCCATGAGCCATTCCCTAACCGGCTATCTCGCTCCCGAAGGGCTTGAACCTTGTGTTGAAGCGGAACTCAAAGACATTGTCGCTCGTCATGATCGACTCTTTCTTGCTAAAGGCAAGCCGCAAGTTTCCTACTGGTCACAGAATATTTGGCTAAACCCCATCACTATTCCCATCGACTCGATCGGTGATGCGTCCCGACGCTTGCGAGACATGCAACGCAATTGGGCTCTCTTCAGCTTCCAATTGCACCGACGCGCGCAACTGATTCAAGATAAATTGCCTTACATACCGACGAAGCCTTTAAATTTTCTACAAGAAGTGCCGGACAGCCCCTTAGGGTCCTGGACCCTGCTCGATGATAAAACGATTCTGGCTTCACCGCATTGCACGAGCATAGTCCCTAACGGCGAGTGGAATTTTATCGAGAACCATGAGAGCCCACCCAGTCGAGCCTATTTGAAACTCTGGGAATTCTTCACCCGCCTANNAAAATTCCCCAAGGCTGGAGACCTTTGTCTGGACCTGGGCGCCAGCCCCGGAGGCTGGACTTGGGTGCTTAAAGAACTGGGTGCCAAAGTGATCGCTTACGATCGCGCTTTTCTCGATGTGTCTTTGCAGGAAGATCCGAATATCGAGTTTTTCGAAGGCGATTGTTTCAAGGTCAAGCCTGCAGATCACCCTGAGGCCCAATGGATTTTTTCCGATGTGGTGGCCTATCCCGGTAAAGTTTTACCGTTTGTGCGGAGCTATGTCCAAGAATGTCCGGACAAGAACTTTGTCTTCACCATCAAATTCCAAGGCAAAGGGCATTACGAAGTCATTCAGAATTTCGCTGCCATACCCGGTAGNNTAACAAACATGAACTGACCTGGTATCGCCTTGCGGACACGCACTAAGGATAAAGCGACTTCGACTCCCAACCCCCACCTTTACGGAAGAAAAGTTGCCGGTCATGGAGACGAAAGTCACCTTTGGACCAAAACTCAATGGCTTCCGGAACCACGCGGTAGCCTACCCAGAAGGGCGGACGCGGAACCTCTTGCTCACTATACTTTTCTTCGAACTCAGCAAGGCGACGCCGCAGTTCCATAGGGTTGGGAAGGATCGCGGACTGCTGAGAGGCCCAGGCCCCGATTTGGCTGAATCGCAAGCGCGTTGCAAAATAAATGTCGGCTTCTTCGGCACTCACTTTGGTGACGGAACCTTCGACGCGCACCTGTTTATCGAGCAAGGTCCAATAGAAACAAAGAGCAACAGCCTGATTTTGAAGAAGTTCTCTCCCCTTGCGGCTTTGTTCATTGGTGTAGAAAACAAAGCCGCGGTCGTCGATGCCCTTCAAGAGCACGGTTCTCAGCGATGGCTTATGATTGGCACCCACCGTAGCCAGACTCATTGCAGTCGGCTCTTTTTCGCCGCACTCCTCTGCGAGCGCCAACCATTCGATAAATTGTGAAATTGGCTCGTCCATCTTCTTTCCTTCCTTCTCTATCGCGATTGACGCATAAAAGCCCTTTTTTTTAGCGCTTAAATTTGAAAGACTAGCTTATATTTATGAAACCCGTGAACAACGTTATACGAGCCTTATGTTTCAAGCCAAATCGTTTCGTCATCTTGCGTTTTTTTTAGCATGCCTCGTCTTTTTGGCATTTCGCTGTTTCTACGGACTCAACAACCGNNACTATTTTGGAGCTGATATTATTCACACCGCAACACAAATTCCAGGGGCCTTACAAGGCTTCCTCGTCGGCATTGGCTTTTTTCTTCTTCGGCAGCCTGAAGCACCCTTTATTCTGGTCAACATACTCTCGCTGTGTGGCATTGTGCTGTTTGCTTTTTACCTCACCCAACACTTTCCCAAATACCGCACTCTTAGCCTTGTCTGCTGGCTAAGCAGTTTGCCGTGGGTTTTGGAATATTCCACCAATGTCTACAATCCTTCCTACCTGCTTTTGCCGGAAATAGTTTTTTTCGTGGCGTTTTTC
This sequence comes from Deltaproteobacteria bacterium, assembly GCA_003136475.1. Classification (GTDB taxonomy): domain Bacteria; phylum Bdellovibrionota_B; class Oligoflexia; order Oligoflexales; family Bog-1112; genus BOG-1112. The sequence continues at coordinate 9,331 of PLEQ01000343.1, read as the reverse complement.
GAGACACTCCCCAGCTTGACACGCGGAATCTTGCAGCCCGCTCTCGCTCACGTCCTGATGGGACTCAGTTTAGGGATCATGGCGCAAATCCACCTGTCGTGGCCTATTCTATTGCCGTTTCTTTTGCTGAGTTTTTGGCACTTGCGGGGGAATTTAAAACAGCTCTTTCAAGGAACCCTGCTGCTGGGTCTCGGTTTTGCTCTGCCCTGCCTCCTGCTCGTGCCGACTTTTTTGCATTATGGTTGGCACCAGGTCTTGCTGTCGGGGGCAGAGAACTCGCAATTCAACCTCGCTCACCTCGCCTACATCTTCAACAACGTGGTGCGGCTCATTTGTTACGCTTCGTACGAGTCGTTTATTTTTATTGGCGAGAGCATGAAACAACGTGAGGAATTTCTTCTCCAGCTTTTTGTGCTGGTCCCCCTCTTTTTTATCCTGACGCTCATCACGGCCTTTCAGCTGTGTTATTTTTTCTATGCGTTTGCACGCATGTTGTGGCGCAAGAACTCAGCTGCTTCGACCAGCTTCAAGCTTTTTATCTTTACGGCAGTCACCACGAGTCTTATTTTTGTCTTAAGCTCACGCCCTCCGGTCTCCCGCAACCTCTACCTTCTTCTGCCTTTGGCACTGTGGTGCATGTTCTTCAGCATCGATTTCTTTGTTTCGCAAAACAAGTGGGGCAAGCGAGTTTTCCACACAGTGGTGGGCTTAGGCCTGGCTTACCACGCTCTGGTAGCAGTCAACCGCTTTTATCATTTTCCCCAACACAGTCTTTACTCCAATCGTGAGCTAGTCGTGAAAAGTTTGGCAGAAAAAAATCCCTACCTCTTTGAAACACCCCGCTATCGACCTTTGTTTGGAACGCAAGCAGCTAAGCCATGACCNNCCACTTATTCATGTAGAATGCCGAATAGGCAACTAACGCAGCATGAATGAGAAAACCCCACCCCAAAATACCGGATAAGCGTGCCAGCATGTGCAAATACTCAGGTGAGGTCAGCATGGCGCGAACCTCTTCGGGCAGCATGACCTGGTATTTCTCCACCATCATCACCAGTAAGGGCTTGTCCAAGAACTGCATGACAATCAAAACCAGTCCCATAATTACGCCGAGGACGACTGGCTGCAATTTAAGATAGATAGGTTTGTTGGCTTTCAAGGACATCAAGCCAAAAATGAGAACGAGAACTGTGGAACCGATGGTTATGTTATCGATCGTTTTATAAACCACCAGGGTGTAGATAGCTTCCGCCGCGGCAAAAATAATAGCCGCAATAACGCCAGACCTTAGCCCAGCAAAACTGTCGATGATGACAAAGACCAGAAGGGGAAGTATGCCAAAAAAAAGAACAGACGCATTCATAAAGACTCCCTAAGAGTGGGTTCAAAAAAACTTGGCTCAGCCCTCACCCAGCTTAGCATCGTCGCTGGGAAAACGCAGCGCTTGCTCCAGCAAAGTCTTCACGCCTGCTATATCTGCTATCTATTAGCCAACAACTCAGCTAGAGATTGGTCCCAACCAAAATAACCTTGGAAGGGAACTCCATGCAACTTCGTTTCTCAAGCTTCGCTCTTAGTTTTCTGCTGACCTGCTTCGCTATCTCAAAGGCTTATGGCGGTAGAAATTACGTTATTGATGGAAATAATATTTCGGAACATCAAGCTGAAACTTATTTTGACATGTGGAGTGGTAAAATCGGCAACAACGAATTCGCGATTATACCCGTCTATCATTCCCCTCAACTCCAAACGGCTCCCTTTCGCGCCGGCACTGCCATTATTGTCAAAGGCGTCGAGAATCACGGGAAAATCCCGCATATGGGGCTCATGCTTTTTCAGACTGACGTGACAAGCTTGAGTACCTTAGAAAAATTTATCAAAGCTATAGATAAAAACTTATATAAGCCCACGCTTAGGATCTATCTCTTAAACGAAGATGATGATCCAAGTTTGCAAGAGGTGTCTAGGGTTTTTGCAGAAAACAATATGCGAATCACCGCTGCTTGGCGAAATTTTAAGGGGGACTACGACCCTTCCCTTCNNTAGGTGGAATAGACGGGGCTGGCTTCGGCATAACATTTGGCAATCAGAAAATCGGTCATGGGCGATTCTTGAAAAGTTCGAAGACTAAAATCGACGGTAAGCAGAAGACTTCAAGCACTCGCAAACACCAACACAAGCGCAAGCGATTTCAACGCAGCCAGAACCTACTCGTTGAAAATTGATATTTTTTCCTACTCTTTGGAATTTGGTTGACGAAGTCACTCTGATCGCACATTTGGTAATTTCACAAAAACCCACCGATCCACCGCTAGTTAATTTTTTCCTACTTGCTCCGATAACATTAACGAATGCAAAAATGGACGGGTCTTATGCAGCTGAATTTACCCTTCGGTATTTACAAGAAAACGCTTCGCCCGCTTTCTAATGAACCACTTGAGATGAACAAGCTCCTCAAGCCCTTTGACTTCAGTGTTCCAAATGAAAGCACTGACCCGGACCTTTGTGTAGGGCTCCTACTGGACCTGCTAGCTGAAAGCTTCTACGACTTCGAGTGTATAGATCCCTTGGATGTTGCCGAAGCCGCTTGGGAATTGGGCTTTCAGCCTGCCGGCGTTTTCTTAGAGCAAGGTCCCCTCCTCATTTCCTGACTTCTCCTAAGCGATCATGCCAATTTGAGTTTCTAGAAAATCCAAACTGCAGTAAGCTGGGCAAGCCGCTCACGACCTTCGGAGTATCTATGCATCTTTTTTGCGAGCACACAGCCCTTCTGCAAGATGGGAAAATCGTCCTTGTCCCGGCTCTGCTTAATATCGAAGCGCCGTATATACAAAGCGTTCAGGAATGGCATGCGCCCTTAAGCGAGCTACCACCGCAGACTCGTATTTTAAAAAACCAAATGCTGACTCCCGCGTTCGTCAACGCGCACACGCATCTGGCAATGAGTTTTTTTCGAGCGATTGATAGCGCTACGGCGGCAAGCGGCAACATGATCACGGATCTCTTCTTCAAACTTGAATCCCATATGACGGCAGAAGATGTGCGCGCGTTCACCCGGATGGGTGCCTATGAGTGTCTGTTCTTTGGTGTGGGGACGGTGTGGGATCATTACTACCATGGCGAAGCGATCGCGCAAGGACTCAGCGACGTCGGCTTAACCGGTGTCGTAGCGCCGACCTTGCAGGACCTCGAGGGTCCCGGCAAAGATAGTTGGGAGCGGGAATGGGCAGCGACTGAAAACATTCATCGCTCACAGGCCTTAGCGGCACGAGGCATCGTGGCTGCCTGGGGGCCCCATGCCACAGATACGGTCAGCAGCCGGCTTTGGACAAAAATTCACGAGGCTGCTTCGCAAACTCAGCTCCCAATCCATGCTCATCTCGCGCAAACCCGCGAGGAATTTCTCAAGCACATGAGTCGGGAAAACCTGAGTCCCGTTAAGTTCCTTGCTAGGCTTGGGATCTTCGAGGGTACCTATCAAAAAGTCTTCGCCCACGGCGTTTACCTACGTGATGAGGACTTACAGATCCTCGCCAAGCAGAGTCAACAAACGCTGATCTTCTGTCCGTTCTCGCAGATGGTTTTTGATTTTCCAGCAAATGTGACCGAGTGGCAGAAATATCGTATCCCTTGGGCCGTCGCAACCGACACCGTAGCCAGCAATGATTCCATGAACGTGCAAAAAGAACTGCGTTATGTTTCTGGCTTTCCTTTACAAGGGCTATCCTTCTCAAAAAACTACAGCGACTTTAGGACCAAGCACAACTCACTTGCCGAACTTACTTTGGAACGTCAAGCGCAATGGCAGACTTATCCTGAATTTCGCGATCCGGCTTTTCTGTTGTCGAAAGTCTGGCAAGTCCCTGGCCAAATCCATCCTCAATTGAAAGTGGGCGTCATAAACGCGAATGCTTTTGCCAATCTCATCATTTGGGACTTGGCAAGTCCGGTATTTTGGCCAGCGAGGAATCTTCGAGCTCTCGGCTTTTCCGATGTTGCGCCTGCCATCGTCAACATGATGCTGGGTGGGCAGTGGGTGAGTAGCGACGGCACCTACACTCAAACTTTATGTGCTTCGCCCGCCTATAAAGCGGCTTTGGCTGAAGGCAACCGACGTGTAGAGCTGCTACTGAAACGCAAGTAGTCTAATCCCGAATGNNGAACGGATGTGAGGGATCTCAGACTAAGCTCTTTTGTAAGTCAGGAAGAGCTAAGACCACAATTCCTCATCAGTTTGGAAGGACTCCTTTGTTTTCCTCAATAATAACTTCATAAAACAATAAATTATCTGCAAAAACTTATATCTTTCAGACAGCTACCGATAGCTCTTCCTGCAGGACAATTACTTCCTGCAACTTGCGAGGAGGATCGAGCATGTATTTCGTGCAGCGGACTAAAAACGCCATATTATTTGTATTCATTGCAGGACTCATTTCATTTACAACAACAGTACTAGCTCAAGATGTCGATAGAATCGTTCATGGCCCGTCGGATAAACTCATCCACTTCGGGGTTGTGGTTAAAAACTCTTCCTACACGATCTATCGCAGCTCAGCCCTTGGCAAACACGGCCTCAAGCATCTGAGTAAAATGCTCGACGAACAGGACTTACCTTTTCCAAAAACGATCATCTATATGAACTATGAAGGGTATGCCTTTCCTTTCTATTTTGCGATCAAAGAATACAAAGCCAGTCTGTCAGGCGCCTACGGTGAATTTGACTTCTTCCATCCCTTTGGCGCTCTTCGCACCTACGTCGATGGTGAAGATCCTTATCACCCAACTGATGACATTGACACAACACTCAACCTCGGACCGATAGGTCAACGCTACTTCTCTTTGCAGGACGTTGGGATTTCTGGCGGAACGGACGCTGTTATCGATATTCTCAAACTCGTACTCGACCCGGAACGTCAACCGGTTCTCTTCCACTGTTTCGGTGGACTTCATCGCACAGGAATGATTGCCATGCTCGTCCGCTTCGTGCAGGGTGGGTTCTGGGTCGATGGTCCCAAGACCTCAACCAAAGGCATGCAACTCAACCCGGCAGAATACGAATATGCCAAATTCAATCCCATCCTTTTCCGTAAAAAGAACATCCAGTTTGTGGAGAAATTTAGCCACGATCCACGTTTCTTAGATTTACAAGATCAATATCAAGCAGCACTCGCGGATGATGAAAATGTGTATTTTGGTAAGGCGAGCGATTCGGAAACCGAAGAAAACGCCATTTTCATTCCGCAAGTGGAGTTTCCAGGGGAAGCCGAATGATATGAGGGAAAGGAATTCAGCTAAAAGCGGAGGCGAGATCATCGCTCTTGGACTGTTTCAGCAGCCTTTTGCGGATCTCTAAATTTTGCTTGTGCTCAACGCTGTGTCGAGCCCACGGTGCGAGTTCCAAACGCTTCTTAGGAATGATCTCGCCGGTCCCTTCGCAATAACCGAAATCCCCGGTTTCGAATTTTGCCAGAGCATGATTGATTTCCCTCAGCAACTTGCGTGAGCGATCGAGAAGCCTAAACGTCAGTTCATGCTCTATCGTCACCGAAGCGAGGTCGATCTCGTCCTTCATATCGTTAGCATCCAGACAAATCTTGTTGGAATCAATCATGTTGCGCGATTGTTCGATGAGCTCGTATTTTTTTCTTAAGAGCTTAGTTTTAAAATCATGTAGTTCGTCCACACTTAAAACGTCCGATGTTTCGATCGAATCTGCCACGTCCACATTCTTCGCTGCAGCATCCACAGGGAACCTCCGTCACAGGAAAAGAAACACGCCACTTACTACTAACCGATAAGGCACCACAAAGAGCTCGACCCACATTACATAATCTCACTGGCTTTGAAAATATTTTTTTGTGTTATTTCAGTAAGTTGGCTCGCAAGCCGACCCGCTTTGCACCGACGTAGTATCGGCTCGGGCGAGGCTATCGCTTTGGAGTTGAGTCTCCAGTTGATGCTGCTAGAGTATGCACTCAAAAAGACCGCGACTAAAAAGGCTGTACTAATTCGTGAAAACACAAGCTGGCATCCGCATCATTCCAAGCAAAGACGACTTACTCGAAGTTCTAAGTCTGGAACTGCAACAATTTTCAGCTGAGGAATTGCAAGATGTGCTCGTCATTCTTCCCACTCAGAGACTTGGACAATATCTGCTGACGCTCTTAGGAGTTCATAAGCAAACGTTTTTGGCCCCAACACTGCTCACTCTCGAGACATTTATTCAGCAGCAAATTCCTCACGCCTTGCAGGACATGACCATACTGTCGCCTTCTGCCGAAGAACTTTTGCTGGCCTCCATTATCAAGCAAACCCCATTCAAACATATTCAAAAAGGCCATGAGCATGAGATCCGGGAATTTTTTTCTCAGCTGCATCAGGCCGAAATTGGCGAAAGTGCTTTTGATAGCTTAAAAACTCTCATTCAAAAAGATATTTATCGTGACGAGGCCCACATCGGCAGTCTCGTTGAACGCGTCGCAGAACTGCAAATCCTTTTCAAACATTACGCAAGCGTTCTCCACTCAAAGAAAGCCTTATCATCGGAACAACTCGATATCGCCTGTGTCCATAATGTGCTCAAGACCTGGCAAAATGTCGAAAATCTCCCGTGGCGTTGGGTTTTTCTGGCCGGTTTTACGACGAGCAAAGCGTACTGCCGACCCATGCTGAAGCTCTTTTCGCAAAAGGCGAACGTGAGTCTGCTCTTCACAGAAGCCCCTAAACTCTTGGGTCATCACTCCCCCTTGCGCGAACTGCTCGAAGCTATTCTCGAGCGCCCTATAGAAGCTTCTCAGTCAGAACTGCCGCTTGTTCTCGAAAGAACGCAGATCCTTGCGACTCAGACCCTAGTCTCCGAAAGCCAGGAAGCCATCGCGACGATTCGCCAGTACTTGGACCAAGGCTGTCCGGAATCCCGCATCGGCCTGCTGGTGAGTGACGAAAAAAGCTACGGCAAAATATTGGCAACTCTCCTCGAGAAAGAAAGCTTCAAGACCAACCTTGCCATCGCTCAACCCTTTGCTGAAACGATGATCGGATCTTGGCTTGTCAGCTTACTGAAATACTTGGTGACCTTGCGCAGTTCAGCCCCTAGCAAAGAGAAAGCGAAAGAAGCCTCCCACCTATTACAGGAATTTCTCCGTCACCCCTTGAGCTGGGAGGCCCTGGCACCTGACTCGAGCATGGAGAGTTTTCTTTGCATTCAGTACGACTTGGCGATGGGTGAGGAAGATAGCACCTTCGCTCTCCTGAGCGCTCTGAATCAAAAATTAGCACCCTGTGCAAAACTCATGCAAAAGCATCAGACGGAATCGCTTGCCAACTGGCAGACTGCTCTGATGCAAGTCATTGCCAAGTTCGGCTTTCTCGAAGAGTCGAACGACCCGACACAGCTTGAAAGCAAAAGCGCTAAGCGGGAATTCAAACGTGCCGACCTCGAAGCGTTCAAGAAATTCTGCGACTTCTTTAATCAGTGGTCGCTCGTTTGGGATAAGAAAGTTTCGGGTAGCGAGTGTATCTTCGCCTTGCTCGATAAAATTCAATCTTTGGAAACCCGTTCTGTGGGTTTTCCCCTGGAAGGAGTGCAGGTTCTCGATATCATCGAGGCCCGTTACGTACCTTTTGAAGTTTTGATCGTACTCGGTTGCACCGAAGGCCGCTTTCCACGGTCCCTACCCAACGACCGTCTCATCAGCGACCTTCTTAAAGTCAAATTGGGCATGCCAGGTTGGCAGTATATTGAAGCTTTAGAGGACACCACCTTTCATCTTCTTTGTAATCAGGCCCAGTATTTTACGTTCCTCTATTCCGTTAGCCCAGACTATGGCTCTTTGTGTCGCTCACGTTTTATCGAACGGATACTGGCGCAGGACAAAGGCAGTTTTCGCGAGCGGCCCATGCGTATATTGGGCGCACGCGAGGTGGATTTAACAAAGAGCCTCGCTTTACAAAAGACCTTAGTCTGCGATTCCTCGCTCGCGCTAGGAATGACGAAGGATACGCTCGCAATGACGGAGCTAAACGACATCATCGGAAAGAGAGGGGATTTTCAAGGTGAGCGCCTGCCCTTGTTTGAAGAAATTTCCGCAAGTTCGCTAAGCCAACTCTTCCGCTGCCCCTATCAATTTCTGCTGAGCAAACTCGGCGTCAAAGCGAAAGAAGAGGAATCCTCATCGCTGTGGGAAGGTCGCTGGCTGCATGAAATCCTCGAAGCCTTTTACACTGGCCAATTGCAGACTCGGCAAGTCATCGAACCCCTCCCGGCCAAACTTGTTTTACGAGAATCGGAAATCATCCCCTACGCTCTCGAGCGCCTGCACAAACTGACGGAGCAGTGCTTGCCTGATGCGGTAAAAGGCTCTCCGTTTCACCTCCATGTTCTCCACTTCTCCTGGCCACGCTTTGCTCAGTACTGGTCGAAGTTTTTTGAACACCAGGCTGGTGAAACCTATGTCTTGTCGACCACCGACTCACTCAAGGAATTTGCTCTTGCCGGTAAGGGGCTCCCACTCGATCGTCCTAACGACCGTTGGGCCTCGCTCTTGGGGACGCTCGACAGCTTGGATCTTTTGCCAAAGAGTTCGGTTCTCATCGACTACAAGCGCAAGAACGTCGATCCGATGAGCGAAATTATAGAAGGCCTCTCTCCGCAATTGCCGCTTTATGCTTTGGCGATGGCGCAGAACCGTTTTCATGCCGACCCTACTTTTTTGGAAAAATGTCTGGTTGGCTACTGGAGCCTCGTGGCAGGCCGCTGGCAAGCTTGTGGCGTGGGCGAAAACGTGCGACCGTGGGCACTCGCCAAAAAACTCATAAGTCCGCAAACCCCTCCGCTTAGCCAGCTCATTCAAAAACTCCAAAGCCGCTGGGACTATGCGATTCAAACGCTCTTCCAGGCTAAACAAGCTTTTGCTCCCGTGCAAAGTGCGGCTTGCGAGTTCTGTGCCTTTACGGGCATCTGTCGTAAGGATGATCCCGTGTATGCGCAGCTTATCGAAGAAGCGACACTCGAGAGTTTAAATATTGAAGAAAGCGAATCCGAAATCCTATGATCCCCCATCCGCAAAATCCTTATGAAACCTACAGTATCGAAGCGTCAGCGGGAGCCGGCAAAACGTATCAGCTCACCCGACGCTTCCTGAATATAGTGAGTGCCGGAGCCAGCCCAGCGAATATTCTCACCATCACCTTCACCGTCAAAGCTGCCACGGAGATGAAAGAACGGATCATCCACGAGGCGTCGAACTTACTCTATAACACAGTTCGACAGGCTGAATTCGACCAGGCGATGCGTGACTTTTATAGGGCTTTCGCAGCGACTCAAGAGCAG